>PEYS01000172.1:0-11416 GCA_002763335.1 Candidatus Woesearchaeota archaeon CG08_land_8_20_14_0_20_47_9
ATCTGCGTTTCGAAGCGAGGGGCGTAAAGCCCCGACTTTTAAGTCGGGGATAGCCCCGAGCAGCAGATTTTCGTTACAATCGTAAAAGGGCGTATACTTCAGAACTGTACTTAACAGGATTTCATAATCGGATCTACTGAACACTCAGAAAACTTTAACTAAACCTCTCCAGCGAGCTGGTCAAAGCCCTCTATCAAATAAACGTTGTAACCACCATAGCTACTGTGACTAGAATGATTATTACTGAACCGCTCCACGCAACGATGTTTGTCCACCTGTTGTTTACATAGTCTCCCATTATCTTCCTGTTGTTTATCAACTGGAGTATGATGATGAGCACAAATGGTATGAGGATGCCGTTGACGACTTGGGCTGCGACCATGATGCTTATGAGGGGCAGGTGGGGTATTAGGAAGACTGATGAGGAGATAAGCAGTATAATTATCAGGGTGCTGTAGAATGCCTTAGCCTCCCTGAACCTCTTATTTACGCCTGACTCAAAGCCAAATGCCTCACTCACATAGAAAGCGGTTGATATCGGCAGTATGAATGCCCCGAAGAGCGATGCCCCGAAGAAGCCGAAGACAAATAGCTCCATGGCAAATCTCCCGGCAAGGGGCCTTAATGCAATCGCTGCATCAGCGACTGAGCTGATTGTGATGTGGTTTGCGAAGATGGTTGTAGCGCATGCCACTATGATAAAGAAGGAGATGACATCTGTGATGATGCAGCCGATGATAACATCCCATCTTGAGTACTTGTACTCCCTTGCGGTTATGCCCTTCTCAACAATTGAGCTCTGGAGGTAGAACTGCATCCACGGCGTTATTGTGGTTCCTACAAATCCGATGAAGTAGATAATGTAATCCCTGCTAAGGGAGAATGTTGGCAGCACGAGGTTTCTCATAACACTCCCCCAGTGGGGCTTTGACAGAACACCTGAGATGATGTATGAGATGTAAAAAAAGGTTAGTATGAAAAAGAACTTCTCCATGGTTTTGTAGTTGAGCTTTATGGTGGATACCAGGATTAACAGGGTAATTAGAGGGATCAGCAGGTAGCGGCTTACGCCAATAATCTCCCCTACCGCAGCGATGCCTGCAAATTCAGCAACAGTAACAAAGAGGTTCCCCAGCACAAGCCCGATCATGATGACCAGGGTCCATCTTACGCCGAAATTCTCCCTGATAAGATCAGCCAGGCCCTTGCCAGTAACTGCACCCATACGGGCGCACATCTCCTGAACGATAATGAGCAGGGCAGTCACAGGTATTAATGCCCACAGCATGCTGTAGCCAAACCTTGCTCCAATGAGGGTGTAGGTTGTTATGCCCCCTGCGTCATTGTCCACGCTCGCAGTTATTATCCCTGGGCCGATAATCCCTATTATCAGCAAGGCTGTTGCGAGGTTTATCCTACTTATTTTCATCTTCTCTCTTTATTCTGTGGGGCCTGACCCTTTCCCTGACCCAGCTCTCAGGTATCACCTCTGTTATTATGTCATCGGCAGAGACTATTCCTACAAGTCTGTCATTTGAATCCACAACAGGAAGGACTAGGAGGTCGTAACGCCCCATAATCTTGGCAATATCCTCCTTTGGTGTTGATGTCTTTACAGAGATGATTGTCTTGTCCATGATATTGTCTACCTTATCATGCGCATCATGCATCAGTAGGGCTGCAACCCCTAGGAAGCCGACAAGGCGGCTGTCAGCGTCAACTACATAGAGGTAGTATGTCTTTGCTGTTGTGTGGTTTAGTTTCCGTATCAAATCAGTTGCCTGCTCAACAGTGCAGCCAAGGGGTATTGTTATAGTGTCTGTCTTCATGATTGAGCCTGCTGAATCAGGCGTGTAGTTCAGAATCTTTTTTATCCTGGCTGCGGTGTCTCTCCTCATCATGCGCAGTATCTCCTCAGCCCTTGTCTTTGACATCATGCCCAGGATATCTGCGGCCTGGTTTGAGGGTATGTCCTCTAGGAGGGCCTTGATCTTCTCTGCCTTTAGAGTCCTGAAGAGGGATTGCTTCACCTCATCCTCTGCCCCGATTAACGTCTTTGCAGCTTTCTTCCTGTTGAGGCTGTTAAAGATAATCATCCGCTCGTTGCGTGACAGGTCTCCCATAAGGTCGGCAATATCCTCAGCATGCATGTCCGCAATCTTCTTTTTTTCAACCTTGACATGCAGATTATGCGATACCTGCTTGCCGAGCCATTCGATCTGCTCCCAGGGAATGACAAGCTCCTTTACTCTTTTTGCAATCCCATGCAGCCCCAGCCTTCTGAGAAAGCTGCTCCTTCCAATCGCAACACCCATGATGTAGAACTTGTCCTCTATCTTGCCCAGCAGAACATCATTCACCCTGACAATCTTCACGTTGTCTATGTCAACGACCTGCTTGTCCATAATATCGCCAACAAGCAGCTCACCCCCCGCGACAAAGAGGGGGTGTATCTTTAAGAGGGGATCATTGAGCTGCAGCCTGGTTATCACCTCCCTGTCCACATTAAGGCCGATGTTGCTTACATACGCCCAAGAAATCTTCTTTCTGTTGTTGTTCTCATCTGAAAGGATGATGTGGCTTATCCCAGCCTTCTTCTTTCCATCAACGAAGACCAGGTCTCTGAGGTAACCTGCAAACTGCCCATTTGCATCGTCAATCCTGCAGCCCTGCATTTGCGTGAAGTAAATCATCCCGCAATCTCTGGCCTTGCAGTATATAAAGCTTGTTCTGACCGGGAGAGTGCGACTAAGCCCAACATTTATAAACCCCTTACCTTTTGCCCTTTCTATGGTGCATCCCAGACCAGATGAATCGCTAGCAGACTTTGCACTTGGAATAGCCTCTCAGCTTGGTGCAGGTTACTGCGAGGTTAGGATTGAGAGCACAACATCCAATGGCTTTATCCTTAAGAATGGGGTTCCGCAGATAGCGGGCTTTGACAGACTCTCAGGTATCAGTGTCAGGTTTGTTGTTGATAACGCCCTCGGCTTTATGGCAACAAACCACCTTGACAGGGCCAAGCTCAAATCCCAGCTAGGCAAGGCTGTTAAGATAACCTGTCTTACAGCCTCCAGGTCAGAGAAGATAAGTCTTGCAGATGAAAAGAGCGTGCATGCAGACTATAGCGTGAAAGAAAAGGAGCCACTCTCAGGTATGAAGCCGAGGGAGAAGCTCTCGATACTCCTTGATGCAGAGAAGGCCGTTCTGGATACCAAGGCTAATGTGCCCTCCCGTTACCTCTCATTATCTGACTTTGTCAGAGAGAAGCTGTTTATGAACAGCGAGGGCTCTGTCATAAGGTCAAGGATTCCCAGAACGAGTTTCAACTATCTTATTACAGTAGCCCATGGGGATAAGAGCTGCCAGCGCTACCAGCAGTACGGTGCCTCTGGCGGCTTTGAGGCATTAAACCCTGATCTTCCAGCTATAATGCGCTCTGAGGTTCTTGCAGCAGATAATAACCTAAGGTCAGGCAGGCTCCCTCCAGAGGGGAATGTTGACCTTATATGCGCTCCGAATGTTGTAGGCATTATGGTTCATGAGAGTGTGGGGCATCCCTATGAGGCTGACCGCATCCTGGGCAGAGAGGCTGCCCAGGCAGGAGAGTCCTTTGTAACTAAGGAGATGCTCAACACGCGCATTGGGAGCGAGGCTGTTAATGTCTCGGATGATCCAACGCTCCCCTCAAGCTTTGGCCTTTACCTATATGATGATGAGGGTGTGCAGGCAAGAAAGAAGAGGCTGATCTCAAAGGGGATTATAACAGAGTTCCTCCACAACAGGGAGACTGCAGCCTCACTCGGCATTAAGAGCAATGCTGCCTCAAGGGCAGCCAGCTTTGAACACGAGCCTATAATAAGGATGTCAAACACCTTTATGGAGCCCGGCAGCTTTAGCGAGGAGGAGCTGATAGAGGGTGTTAAGCTTGGAGTGTACATAAAGAACTTCATGGAGTGGAATATTGATGACAGACGCCTTAACCAGAAGTACGTTGGCTCAGAGGCGTATCTAATAAAAAACGGGAGGCTTACAACACCCGTATTTAAGCCCATGATAGAGATTGACACGCCCAGGCTTTACAGCAGTATTGACGCTGTTGCCAAGAACCTTGAGTTCAGCGCAGGCACCTGCGGCAAGGGCGAGCCGATGCAGGGCATACCAGTTACAATGGGCGGGCCCTCAATAAGGCTGCGCAATATCAGATTAGCAAAGAGTATACCCAATGACCAATAACCAATGACCAATAACCAAAAACTAGCAACCAATAACCACTAACGTGTTCAAAATGATTGAAAGACTATTAGCAATGCATGCTGCATCAATGCTAAAGCGTACTCTGCTAAGAATGGGAGCAGATGATGTTATTGTGCTTGTTGACGAAACCAAGGCACTCCAACTCAAGTTTGCAAATAACCTCTTCTCTGCTGTTCAGAGCTGGAGCTCAGCAGATCTTGAGGTCTTTGCCTCTGTTAAGAAGCGATGCGTCTCAACAACGCTGAAGATGCTCTCAGCAGATGCTGTCAAGCAGTGCGCTGCAAGCATAATTGAATTCGCAGAGGCCCTTCCGCCTAATGATGACTTCTTCGGCATTGCCAGGGGGCCTTTCAGGTATAGAAACATTCCAGGCATCTATGATAGCAGGATTTCAAAGATAAGCCCTGATCGCATTGTTGCCTTTGTGACAGATGCCCTGAAGCTTTCGAGCTCACTAGGGGCATCTAGGGCATCTGGAGTGCTTGATGTGCACAGCAGCAGCAACTTCATACTAACATCAGGCGGTGTCAAGACTGCTGAGCGCTCTACAGGCGTCTACCTCTCTATAAGGGCATTCACAGACAAGGATGCTTCGGGCCATTCTCTTCAGGCAGCCCGCACACTCCATGATTTCAGGCCAGCTGACTCAGTGAAAGAGGCGGTTCATTATGCCATGCTTGCAGCCTCTCCAAAGCAGGGCGAGGCAGGGAAATATGATGTCCTATTCACCCCCCTTGCAGTTGCAAATCTGCTTGATTACCTCGGAAGCGCTGCCTCAGCCTTTTCTGTTGAGGCGGGCCTCTCATGCCTGGCAGGAAAAATCAACAAGCAGGTTGCAAGTGATAAGCTCACGTTTTATGATGATGCCACCTATCCTGGCGGTTTTGGGGCAACGAACTTTGACCATGAAGGCGTGCCTACAAGGAGGAACAAGATCATAGACAGGGGGGTGTTAAAGACATACCTTCACAACACATCAACCGCAGAAAAATATAAGACAGCCACAACTGCCAATGCAGGGCTTATCTCCCCAGAACCATTCAACCTCGTTGTTGAGCCTGGAGAGGGCTTATTTGATGAGATGGTTGCCTCAATAAAGCATGGGCTTATCGTTACAAACCTCTGGTACACCCGCTTTAACAACTATGAGAAAGGTGACTTCTCCGCCATACCCAGGGATGCCCTGCTCCTGGTTGAGGACGGTAAGGTAAAACACTCTCTGCGCAACCTCAGAATAAGTGACAACCTCCTCAGGGTGATCCGCAACATAAAGGCTGTGGGCAATAAGCCTGCTCAGATAAAGGCTTGGGAGGTTGAGACCCCTGTAATAAGCCCTGCAGTGCTTGTCTCAGGGGTTACAGTTACAAGGCCGCAATAGCAGTTCTGACGTTCCAATAACTAATTATAAATACAAGTTGCATCCTCCATTTAAACTCTATCTGTGCATGCAGGTGATAAAAATAGACGCTACAAATTCACATGACAATGCAAGTGATGATGAACTCAGAAAAGTAATTTACAGCCACACAACAGACATAAGCCATCTTGAGGAAGAGAACCACATACTAAAGCAGACCCTCACCCAGATGAGGGCTGAGTTTGATCGCATGAGAAGGCCTCCGCTTATGGTATGCGAGGTAAGGGAGATATACGACAAGAACGCGATGATAAGGGTTCCTAATGGCAATCAGTTCATTGTTGAGGTCTCAGCTGACTGCAATGACCTTAAACCAGGCGATGATGTGATTGTTGAGCAGAAGAACCTAAATATAATACGCAGGATAAACAGCTCCAAGCGCTTTAATGTCGAGCGCTTTGTGATAATGGAAAAGCCGACTGTAGGCTGGGGCGATATTGGCGGCCTTGATGAGCAGATCAATGAGATCCATGAGGTGATTGAGCTTCCCCTGAAGAGCCCTGAGCTCTTTGAGAGGGTAGGGATAACGCCTCCCAAGGGAATACTTCTCTATGGGGCTCCTGGCACAGGCAAAACACTCCTTGCCAAGGCTGTTGCAGCATCCACTAACTCAACATTCATTGAGATTGTTGCCTCAGAGCTTGTCCAGAAGTTTATAGGAGAGGGTGCAAAGCTTGTTAATGAGATCTTCGACCTTGCAAAGGAGAAGACGCCGTCAATAATATTTATTGACGAGCTAGATGCACTCGCTGCAAACAGGATTGATCTAGGCACATCTGGAGAGAGGGAGGTGCAGCGCACATTTATGCAGCTCCTGGCTGAGATTGACGGCTTTAAACACCTGGGCAATGTCAAGGTTATCGGCTGTACGAACAGAAAGGACATACTCGACCCTGCAATCCTGAGGCCTGGAAGGCTTGACAGGCTTATCTACGTCCCAATCCCAGATGCAAGGGCTAGGAGGGAGATATTCAGAATCCACACCTCCAGGATGACCCTCTCAAGGGTGAATGTTGAGGCAATGATACGCAGAATGGAGGAATTCTCAGGCGCAGAGATCCACGCAGCATGCACCGAGGCAGGCTACTTTGCCATAAGGGCTGGCCGCGTGAAGGTGACCTCCTCTGACTTTGTCAAGGCCATAGAAAAGGTCAAGCGCATGGATGAGGAAGAGTCAGGCTATACTGATATGTTCGGATAGAAAACCTTGAACACACTCGCCTTCGCTTTTGCAGCTCGGCTTTGGTGTTCAAGGTTTTCTTATGTCAGAACTACAGGCCTTGGTTTAAAGGGTGTTGGTTGTTCAGTAGATCCGAAAGTGAAATCTTTCTAAAGACTGATCTCTCATCTCTGGTCTCTCGCCTCTGGCTTCTGACCTCTGTTATGTCACCATTCTGCAATAGTCAATCTCGAAAGATTTATATATTGGGGGCTTATACACCTGCATAACAGGTCTGAGATATTAACTATATTATCTGAGATATTAACTATATTATCTGAGATATTAACTATATTATAAAAGACAAAGAATGGGGGTTTGAAAAAATGAATGCAAAAAAACTCTTGATAATTCTGATGATTGTTCTGAGTGTTGTTGTTATGAATGGGGTTGTGAGTGCAGGTGATATATACCTTGGACCCTGTACTGATGGAGGTATATGTGCTGCTGGCGGTTATACTTGTAGCGCATACAGTGATCCAACATGGTATAGTTTAGGTTCATGTGGTGGAAATAGTGATGGTTACATGTATTGGGCACAGCCTTATGGTGAGGGCTATGGATGCTCAGGTAATTATAAATATTGTCTACATATAACTACTCAAAAATGTCCTCCTGACAAGATTTGTGGTTATGGGGCATGCTGTACTGGTGAATTCCAGAAATGTAGTGAACCCTGGCCAAATAATAAAAAGTACGGAGCATGTATTCTAAGCTGTCCTCCTGATCGACAGGCTTGCGGCAATACATGTTGCCCAGCCAATCAAATGTGTATGAATAATCAGTGTGTTAACAAACCATGCGACCCCCAAAGCTGTAGTAATGGGGGTAATGTATGCAGTGAATTTGGCGCTCCTGGAGGAAAATGGTATAATGCAGCTTCATGTGGCGGTGATGCCAATACATGGTACTGGGCAACTGCTGAACTTGGTTCTGGAGACTATGTTGGTTGCTACCAGCAGCCCTATAAGTACTGTCTGAAGTTGAGTAACCCCTGTCCATCTCAGGAAAGAACCTGTGCAAATGGTGTATGTTGTCCTGAGGGCAAGAAGTGTATGAACGGACAGTGTGTTGATGATTGTGATAAAGAAGACAAGATCTACCATGTATGCAAGGGCTATGATGTCAAGAAGAAATACTTAGATTACCAGGTTGATGAGGATGGCGTCGGATGTGATGCCTATAAAGATTACAAGTTAGTTACAGCTTGTACAGGTGACAATTATTGTGTGCAGATAGATTCTTGCAATAGCGATAATTGTGTGACAAATACAAATGATGTATCCCCGCTAGGCTATAAACCTGCATTCACTTGCGTAGATTCATGTAAATCTACATCCTTCACCTGCAAATCCGCCCAGTACTACAACTGCAACGCACCAGCAGGAAGCTGGGATTATGTTAAGGAGCTTCAGATAGAGGCGCCTTATGCTAGCCTTAATGGGCCTACATGCACAATGCTTCCTTACAATGGGGGCAGTAACTGCCCTGCTAATCTGATGGCAACATTCCATGCCTATGGTGGCGGTGTAAAAGGAGCTGGCTGTGACAACAAGGGCTGCTGGGGCTGGCAGGGCTCATGGATTATGAAGTATATTGATAACTCTGACATGCCTGCAGCAGAGATGGAGTGCATCTTCCAGGCAGGAGGTTATGCCTATGGTGGCGGCACTTACCAGAACGAGGTTATTGATGTTATGGCATACTCTGGCGCTAACCACATCTATCTTGGGAGGATTGAAGATCACGCCCCTGTAACACCAGGCACAGACAAGACAAAGGACACGTACTGTGAGACATTTACATCTAAACCATTTGTAATGAAGAAGGCGAAGAACGTTGTCAGCTTCGGATTCCCGAATGACAGCGTAGGTGCTGACTTTGTAAGGATGTACTGCCGCATCCCTGAGAAAGAGGACTGCGGAGATGGCATGCTTAACAGCTACTCCGTAGGTGACTTTAACCCCTCAGAGGCATGGAGCCAGTACGGTATTTCCGGCGGACATTATGATGCCGGCAGTTATGTTGGCACGTCTGTCAATGATGCCCAGGTATGGAAGGCAGTCAGCTTCAAGGCGACAAAGTACCTGAAGATAAGGATGAAGATGGACGGCGGCAATACAGGGGCGCAGTTCTTCTATTCAGGTGACACAGCCTGTCCAAGCGGCTTTTCAGCAAGCTGTGCTGTAAGCTTTGCAGTTAATGGTGACGGGGCTTATCACGACTACGTCATTGATATGAGCAGCAACCCGAACTGGAAGGGAACTATAAAGCAGTTCAGGATTGACCCGACATGGGATTCTGGCAGGAACTTTGCTATTGATTATGTGAAGACTGTTGAGGAGTGTGAGCCTCCACTAAGCAACAGCTGCCCTGCAAATGTGCAGGAGCTGGGCTGTAATGGGCTTAAGCTCAAGTGGAAGGAGAACATGCCTCTGTGCAGCGCACTCTGCGGATGCACACCTGTGCAGAAGGAAGAGTGTGTGTACAATAAGTGCAGTGCTGAGTGTGATGCTGATCATAAGTGCTGGAATGGCACATGCCCTGCAGACTGCAAGTGCCCAGAAGAGCCTATCTGCGGAGATGGCTTGCTGAACCTGCCTGGCGAGGAGTGTGACCCTCCTGGCAGTAGCTTTGGTGATCCTAACTCTGAGAGTACATGTGAGCCAGAGCTTAGTTTTATAGGTTGTAATGGTGTGTTCAGCCAGTTTACTGAGATGACTGGTTTATGCCTCGTTGGATGTGCTTGTGAAGAGTTGTGTTACGAGAAATGTGATATAAACACGCCGTGCGGTGCTGAGTGTGACGCAGCTCACGACTGTCAGCAGAGTGCCTGGAATTTCACTGGCGATTGTGTAGCCCTGCCAGCTTACCCTGCCTTTGAGGTCTTTGGAATCTTTGAGAGACAGAAGGCTGGGGCATGCGACCTTGGTGATTGTGGCTGTGATACAGAGACTGAGCAGAGGTGTGCAGAGGAGTGCGGTGTTGCCCCAGGAGATCTATGCTTAGTGGATGCTGACTGTGATGACGCTGATCCAAGCACAGAAGACCTCTGTGTTATTGACCCTGATGAGTTTGAGCTTGAGGATCCATGCAACTGCATATGGCGTAGAAAATCCATAGCTTTTGTTGCAGCAGATCTAATCTCCCCAAAATGGGCGGATTGTAAACTAGAGCCATGCACATGCCTGCATCAGACGAGGCCGGAAGGACCAGTTTGCGGCAATGGGATTAAAGAGGAAGGCGAGGAGTGTGATGATGGCAATGAGGATAACTTTGATGGGTGCAGAACCGACTGCACGCTGCCTTACTGTGGAGACAATATATTAGATGACGGTGAGCAGTGTGAGCCTCCATTTAGTGACTCATGTCCAACAGACAAGGTTAAGACTGACCGCTGCGATGGCAGGAGACGCATCTTCGAGGTTGGCGATGCTGAGTGCACTGACAAGTGCATATGCACAAGCCTTGATGAACCAAAGTGTGTTAAGGGTGAGTGCAGTGCCCAGTGTGATGCTGCTCATAAGTGTTGGGATGGAAGCTGCCCTGCTGATTGCAAGTGCCCTCAAAGGCCACTGTACTGCGGCGATGGAATACCCTGGCCATGGACTCCATATTATGAAGAATGCGATATAGGCAGTGAGGACCTCTGTGATGATAGCAATCCAGAAACAGAGGATGTCTGTGTGGTTGACCCTGCAGACTTTGAATTAGTAATTGGTTATCCTTATTGCATATGGGCAAAGAAGGGCTCTGACCAGGGTTCTAGCCAAGAGATGCAGGCTCAGTGTATCCCCATCTGCCCATCTCCTGAACCATGCAAGTGCCTGCATCAGATATGGCCAGAGCAGCCAGTATGCGGTAATGGCAAGGTTGAGGATGGCGAGGACTGTGAGCCTGGCCAGATACAGCAAGAGGCTTGCGGAATCTCAACAGGTGAGTGCGAGCCTGGCATAAGGGAGCGCAGCTGCACCAACACATGCACATGGGGTGCCTGGGGCGGGTGCATTGGCGGGATAGCCCCTAAGGATGAGGTCTGTAATGGTAAAGATGATGATTGCGATGGCCTAGTTGATGAGGACGGCGTGTGTAATGTCTTGGCAATGGAATCTGAGCTTGCAAGCATTGACGTGCTCGTCAGGGTGCTTAATGAGGACTGCATAGTGCCTGGCAGTAATATGTTTGCGCTTGTAACTGTGGATAACTCAGGTAATGTTGACCTGAAAGGACTCAGGATCAATGGAAGTGTTGAGGAGTTTGAATCACGTGCAAGGCCCCGCGCCTTTGATCTTGGGGAGGGGGATGTTACAACCAAGCTGCTTGTGCTCTATGTGCCTTCTGGGATAGAGGATGGCAACTACACTCTGAGAGCGACTGTCAGCAACGATGACATTAGCAGGCTAAAGACGAGGGAGTTTAGAGTCAGCAGTTCATGCAGTTGAACTGACTTTTGACAACCTTGACTACCAATTGAGCTGGGAAGCCGAGTGTAGTCAAGGTTTTCCTTTTCATGTTCACAGGAG
>PEYS01000172.1:11437-13569 GCA_002763335.1 Candidatus Woesearchaeota archaeon CG08_land_8_20_14_0_20_47_9
ACAAAAGGTTTAAATAGTAGTCCTTGTTACTATTGTGAAATAAAAAGGGGGTTATCAACTTCAGAATAACAAAACCTAATTTGGGGGTAAGAAAAAATGAATGCAGGAAAGATAAAGATGCTTTCGGCATTACTGCTGGTTTTCGTTGCTTTTTTGGTTCTTGCAAATGTTGCAGCAGCACTGCCTATCGAGAATGTAAAGGTTGAGATTGATGATGTGGAATTAGAGGAGGACCAAGTTAACAGGCTAGACATCGAGCGTGGAAACGAGGTCAAGTTGAAGGTGATATTCAACTCAACTGCTGATCTCGAGGATGTTGAGCTTATGGCCTTCATAAGCGGTTATGAGTACAACGACAGGGAAAGGATGTCAGACATAGTCCATATATATGATATGGAGAATGGCGTCACCTACGTGAAAACGCTACGCTTCACAGTTCCTTCAAAGGTTGAGGAGGACAATTACAAGCTCAGGCTTGTGGTAAGCGACCGCTATGGTGACGAGAATGTCTACCGCTACAATCTCAAGATTGATGTGCCAAGGCACAGCGTTGTTATCAAGGATGTTATCTTCAGCCCTGAAAATGTTGTGAAGGCCGGAAGGGCATTCATAGTAAGGGTGAGGGTAGCAAACATGGGTGAGAAGACAGAAGAGGGCGTAAAGGTCTACGCAAGCATACCTGCTCTCGGAATATCAGCCTCTGACTATATTGATGAGCTTGATACAGAGGAGGAGAAGAGAGAGGATGACGACGCTAGAACAGCCAAAACCTCAGAGGAGCTCTACATGAGAATCCCCGAATGTGCCGAGCCTGGCGAGTACACAGTAAAGGTCAGGATAGAGTATGATGAGGGCTACGAGGAAGATGAGGAGACCTATACCATAAGGGTGCTTCCAGGCGAGGGCTGCGAGGTTCCGGGTGAGGAGCCAAAGGTTGAGGAGCAGACAATCATAAATGTCGGCACAAGCAGCCAGGAGATAGTTGCTGGTGAGGCTGGCGCAGTCTACCCGATAACCATCACAAACCAGGGTACAACCTCAAGGGTGTACATGCTTGATGTTGATGGTGTGGCAGACTGGGCAACTGTAAAGATCAGCCCGACAAACGTGCTTTCAGTAGGCGCAGGCGAGACAAAGACAGCCTATGTCTATGTTTCAGCCAAGGAGTCTGCAAGCGCAGGAGAACACCTCTTCGTAGTTACTGTAAGCGATGCAAGCGGCAAGAGCCTCCAGGACATAAACCTAAAAGCCACTGTCAAGGCAGCTGAGAAGCCTGGCTACGGCTTCAGGTTTGACTGGGCTCGCATCGAGGGCGGTCTCAAGGTAACTCTTATCGTGCTTGTTGTGCTGCTTATCATAATAGCATTGATAATCGGCTTCAACAGGCTGCGAGGAGCGGAAGAGGAAGAGAAAGAAGGAAGCCAGACCTACTATTAAAAAAGGGTTTTTAACAACCCTTTTTTTCTTTTTCTTTATTTGAAAAGAAATCTTTTTATACTCAAAAGTTCGTGGGTAGCTCGCGCTTTAGGGCGAGAACTTTTAATGCAGTCATTCCACCCGCTTGTTCAATAAACACGCGGGTTCCATTCGGCCACGAGAAAACAAAGCGTTTGGGCTTGCCTTACGGCAAGTACGGATACCTTGGTCTTCTGGACCTGCCTTACGGCAGGTACGAGAAGACCTCCGGTCTTCTGGACTTACCTTCGGTAAGAGTCAAAAGCTCGCTCTGAAGGCGAGCTTTTGACGTTCAAAAATTCGCCTTGTCGAAGCGAGGGGCGTAAAGCCCCGAGCAGGCGAATTTTTGTTACCTCGCTAGCGGGTTATTCAAAGCCCTCTCTCTTTATCATTTCGCACCCTCTTTTATCAGCCCTATTATAAAGGCTGCTCACAGATTTTCGTTATCTATAAGTGTCCAGTTTCACGGGTGCACTCCACCAATTTCAAGAAAAATCAGCTATGCACATACAATTGAAAACTTTGAATAACCTCGACTTCCTAGCTCAGTCGGTATTCAAAGTGTCAAAAATACGCCAGGCGTATTTTTGAGCACGCCAGAAGGAACCAGTACCACCAGTAGAATCAGAACCAGAACAACCAACAGAACCGGAGTCAGTACCGCCAGTAGAGCCGGA
>PEYS01000039.1 GCA_002763335.1 Candidatus Woesearchaeota archaeon CG08_land_8_20_14_0_20_47_9
CTATGAGGGCGATGAGAACGATCTCATGGGTGGGGAGAACAGGTTTTCAGTCACATTAAAGGATGATGCAGGCAATTCAGTTGCAACCTCTTCTGCAACACTAACCGTTGATAATAAGCCCCCAAAGATCAGCCTGAATATTCCTGAACTTGTTGCTGGCAATGTAGGAGCGCAGTTTAGTGCTAATGACCCCTCTCCCTGCTCAGGGATTGCCAATGTCGAGTTCTACAGCGAGGACCTCACAAAACCCATAGGCAGTTTTGAGTCAAACAAGAGCAGCTGCACACTCACAGGCACGCAGGTGATCCAGCTTGGCCAGGGCAGGCAGAAGGTCTGCGCAGTTGCCTATGATGCCCTTGGCCAGGGTGATGTTCAGGGCTACCCATGCGTTGAGTTCTCAGTGGATAACACGCCGCCAAAGATTATCAGGGAGAGGCTTAACATAACCACTGCTCTTGGCGCAAGGCTGATGCACATGCCTGTTGGGGGTGTGCCCATAAACATACAGCTTACTATAAAGGAGGCTGAATCCGGTCTTGGAGCTGTGAAGGCAGACCTATCAGTTATCGGAGACTCTGAGAGAAGCCCTGACTCATGTGTTGAGAAGGCGGGTGAGGGAGTGTATATCTGCACATGGAAGAATGTAAAGACGAATTTTAGGGAGAGCACAACAGCAGCCATCAATGTAAGCATCTCAGACAAGGCAGGCAACACTGCAAGTGAGACCCTTGGTTATGAGTTTGTGGTTGACGCCACGCCTCCAAGGCTTGTGCAGATACAGGTGGAGAACGGCATTGCCTTAGAGGGCGACGTCATACTTGTAGGCAGCAACATGAGCTATGCAGCCCAGTTTGATGAGGCTGGCTCTGGAATGAGCCCTGAACAGGCATTTATGGACTTCTCAGGTGTAAACAGCAACAGCAGGGTTAAGGCCAATGAGTGCAGGGCAAATGTATGCAGATGGCTTGGGGTTGACAGCAGGGGTGCCAATGGGGCAACTGCATCCATAGGCATAAACCCTGAGACCACTGACGTGGTGGGCAACAGGGTTGACCTGGGCGAGGCAGAAAAACTGAAACTAAGGCTGGACACTCAGGCGCCAAGGCTCAAGGGCATAAATATGACGCCCACAACAGATAACAGGTTAGGCCCAGGCGAGGTGCTGCAGGAGGACTCTGTCAGCATAGAGGCAATCCTCGATGAGTATTCACCTGCTGTCTATGCAAGGGCAGACTTCTCAAGGTTCTCAAACGAGCTTGTTGAGGGAAGGTGCAGTAAGGATGATAAGGACGGGTTATGGAAGTGCACAATAAATAGCCCGAAGCTAGAGAGCCCTGGCAAGGGCGAGGTAACAATCGAGTTTTATGACGCGGTTAATAATCGCGTCACAGTAAAGAAGGAGATAAACCTCCTTGCAAAGAACACTGCGGAAAACCCGGACTATTGGGTGCTTGATGGCATTGAGAGGATGCCTGAGTTTGTCGACAGGCAGACAACAGGCTTTTATGAATACAGAGTCTATTTCCATGTGATGCTTAAGGCTAAGAGCCCTGGCACGAGCATCCTTGAACAAAAGCTGGCAGAGTGTGAAGGTGATACTAAACATATAAAGTCAGCAGAGCTATTCTTTGAGAGCGAGGAGCCCTTTGTGATTATCACACTGAGAAAGCAGGCGATGCCGAACGCATCAATAACCCTGAACTGCCCCCTTGAGCTACACTCGAGGTTTATGGAGACCATAGCAGTCAATCCTGAGATCGAACCCCTTGAGCTGAAGATAGAGTTCTACAACCTGCCTTTAGGAGAGTTCGGCGAGAGCATTAGCTCAAAGATCGAGTCTGCGAGGAGAGAAGCTGTAACATCACAAGAGTGGATTGGGACTGCTGACAGCTTTATAAAGATCGGGAAGAGGGTCTGCTCAGGGCTTATGCTTATGAAAAGCATTGTAGCTGCGCTTAATGACATCGGTATTAAAATCGATGCCCTGGATCCGCTTGTTGCAGGCCCGACATACGACCGCGTTGTTGGGCAGGTGAACAAGGGAGCAAATGAGGGGCTTATTAACAAGCTTTACGACTACTGCAGGTGGTTCTCATGCGGCCAGGGCACATGGTTTACTGGATGGTATAACAAGGTTATTGACACGCAGACAGATAATCTGCTCGGAGAGAATACAAAAAACTGGCTCAGCAACAGGGGCATTGATGATGCAACAGTATTGCCTAGGGACCCTGAGGAGAGCATTGTCCTGAGCACTGTAACAGGCTGCGTCCCAGGCATTATAAGCAACCTTCAGAAGTACAGGCAGATACAGTGCCAGTACATCATCTGCATGAGAAAGGCTGCCCTTGAGAATATGCAGATTCATGTTTGCGAGGATGAAAGGGCTTACCTGCAGTGCAGGTTCTGGTGGGGACAGGCATTTGAGCTAGTGCCCTTCGCGCACTTTGTGAGGGCAGTTGGGAGAAATCTCCGCGATATTGTATCTGACCCGCTAGGCCTAGTCTTTGGGATTACAGCAGGGGCATGCGAGCTTATGCCCCCTCCGCCCTCGTTTATATGCAGGGCTGCAAACCTTATAAAGGAGGCAGTCATACTAGAGTCTGAACTCAGGGGTGTTACTTCTGACTGGAGCCTCAAAGGGGATGTCTGCCAGGAGGCGTTGAGGCCGATGGGGAAGAAAAAGTGAGCGCTGCATCGCCTAACTTTTACTCACC
>PEYS01000016.1:0-5819 GCA_002763335.1 Candidatus Woesearchaeota archaeon CG08_land_8_20_14_0_20_47_9
CCTCATCTATTGCTGCCTGGCTTATCCTCGGCTTGCCGAATACAAGAAAGTCAGTCCTCTTTTTCAATTCCTTCACTCTCTTCTCCTTTCTCGGGTTTCTCTTCAGCCTCGTTATTCGCCTTCCTCTTTCTGCTCTTGCTGTTTATCAGCCCTATGTAGCGCTCAGCAACCCTGTTTGCGTCGAATTTCTCTGCTAGCCTGAGAGCCTCACTCCTAAAGCCATCCCATGCCTCTCTCTTATCTATGAATTCCTCTATTGACTTTGCAATGGCCTTGCTCTTTGGCTTTGTAACAATCCCGACCTTGTACTTTTTTATCAGGGTTCCCATATCGCCTACATTTGAGGCTACGACTGGGCAGCCCATCTGCATGGCGTCAGAGAATATAACAGGAATGCTCTCCATCCTTGATGGTATGACGAGGCAGCTTGCTGCTGAGAGCCAGTCTGAACAGCCCTGGGCATCGATATAGCCTTGGAGATGAACCCTCTCTTTAAGCTTATACCTCTCAATCATCTCCTTGAGCTCAGCCCTCATAGAGCCCCCGCCGAACATAAACACATGGATGTCCCTGCCCTTCTTTACAAGCCTCCTGGCTGCCCTGATAAGCAGGTCAGGCCCCTTGACAGGCTCATACCTGCCTATGAACAGGAGGTTTATCTGCCCTTTCATCTCAGGCCTCTTCTGTGGCTGCGGCAGCTTTCTCGAGCTCGGCATAAAGCCGCACCTCCTGCCAGTGATCTCCTCAACCTGCCTCGCTAGTTTAAGGCCGTCTGAAACGACAAACTGCGAGTTATCTATTATGTTACGTACAATCCCCCCTATGATGGGGTATCTGCTGAATGTCCATATGTCTGAGCCGAGAACCCATACTGAATAGTTCACGCCTAGCTCTGCCTTCACCTTGTTTGCAAAGTAGCCGCTTGGTATTGCCCACATGCAGATGCAGTGGTCTATCCCCTTCTTTTTAACAAGCCTCCTCAGGGCATTAGTACCATTTTTAAGCAGGTTGCGTGTCTTGAAGAAGCCCCCTATGCTGAAGGGGTTTATGCTGCTTATCTTCTCATCATCCTCTGCACCTGACCAGTTGAACCATCTCACATTCATATCGCCTGCATCCAGTTTTCCAGGGAGCTTCTGTGTCAGGACATAAACCCTGTGCCCAAGCCTTTTTAACTCGGCGCAGAATTGCGCTACAAACAGCCCCGCTGTGCTCGCCCCGTCGCCTGGGTAGCGGGGATAGTTCGATGTGATTAATGCAATCCTCATCCTCATCACCTAGTCCTCGTCAATCTCCTCTTCATCAACACTGAAATTGTCATCAACATCCTCGTCTTCAGAATTCCTCTCTCTACCTGCAGCAGGCTTTGCTTTGGCTTCCTCAGCCTTTCCAGTTTTGTTCCTGCCAGCCTCACCCTCACCTATAACCTCCATTGTCCCTGCACGCCCTGTGGTGAGCTGCTTCTCGCCCTTCCACTCGCCAACATAACCGTTTTTTATGCGTATCCTCATTCCAGGCCTGATCTGGTCTATCTGCTCGTTCCAGAGGCTGAGCTTGATCTCGCCTGTCTCATCCTTAATAGTGGCAGTAGCAACCCTCCCTGGCTTGCCGAATTTTGAGAACTCCCTGGCATCACCAACATCAGCAACATCTGCCTCTAGCTCAACATTTCCATCCCTGATCTTCAGCTCACTTATCTTCATCTTATTACCCCCTCGTAGTAAACCGCAGTAGTGAATTGGCCTCAGTGATAAACCGAGTCTTTATTAACCCTAATTGGTGTATGGAAAGGAGAAAGAGGCAAGGTTATTTAAAATTATTGGATGGAAAACTCTGAATGACCTCCGCCTTCGCCTTTGGCTCGCCTCGGTATTCAAAGTTTTCCATGTCAGAAAGAGCGAGCAGAGCTCGCTTTTTCTCGATAAATTAAAATACTAAACCTCTTACAGAACCACTATGCCCACTCATAAAAAGAGGTCTGGTAAGAAGCGTAAGAGGCTTGGCCTGCTCAGCTTCATAGGCCTGCTGCTCTACTACGCCCTCTACGCAGTATGGGCTGCTCTTAAGGCCTTTTTCTCGCTTCTGACATGGCTTATTAGGGGGGCTGCCTCTAAAGCCAGGCGTATCAGCCGTAAGAGGCGTCAGCCTCATTCTGTGGCAGCCTATGAGGGCTTTGCTGAGGTCATGGCCTTAGAGGGCAGCCTCACTGAATTTGAGGGGTGGATGCTTGGCTCAAAGAGCAGGATAGGCATTATCCTAGGAGCCAGGGGAACTGGCAAGAGCGCTCTCGGCTTAAGAATATTGGAGAACATCCATGCAAATACCAATAAGAGGATTTACGCCATGGGCTTCCTGCAGGCTGACCTCCCTCCCTGGATTGAGGTTATTGACTCAATTGAGGGCATTACAAGCAACGCGGTTGTGCTCCTTGACGAGGGCGGCATCGAGTTCTCATCGCGTGAGGCCATGTCAGGTGTAAATAAGCTACTCTCAGCCCTCCTCCTGATCTCCCGCCACAAGGACCTAAGCATACTCTTTATCACCCAGAACTCTGCCAACCTGGAGGTTAATGCCATAAGGCAGGCTGACTTCCTGCTTATGAAGCCCTCCTCACTCCTACAGATGGACTTTGAGCGCAAGGGCATAAGGGAGCGCTACAGGGAGGTTGAGGGGCACTTCAGCAGGTTCAGGGGCAAGAAGGGGCTGACATACGCCTACTCTGACCACTACAGGGGCTTTGTAACCAACAGCCTTCCAAGCTTCTGGTCTGAGAAGGTTAGCAAGGCATACATGGGAAATGAGGGCGTGAGGGCTGCTGAGAGAGAAATGACCAATCCCTCCTTACGGAGATGAGTTTATGCACAAACCAGTAGTATTGGTAATCAGGGACGGGTGGGGTTACAGGAGAGAGAAGAAGGATAACTTTATTGCCCAGGCCAAAACCCCCTATGCAGATAGGTTAATGAAGGAGTATCCTAACACCCTCCTAGATGCTGCCGGAGAGGCTGCTGGCTTGCCAAAGGGCTATCAGGGGAATTCTGAAGTCGGCCATATGACAATTGGGGCTGGAAGGATAATACTCCAGTCACTGACAAGGATAAACAAGGCTATTGAAACAGGGGAATTCTTCAGGAACAAATATCTTCTGGAAGCAATAGATAACTGCAAAAGTCTTAAATCAGAACTCCATATTACCGGCTTATTGCAGGAAGAGGGCGTACATTCTCATAATGCCCACCTATATGCCTTGCTTGAGCTCTGCAAAAAAGAAAGCCTCTCAGATGCTTATATTCACGTCATAACAGATGGAAGGGATGCTCCCCCCACCCATGGGGTTAATTACATGAGAGACCTGCTTAAGAAAATAAGGTCTCTGGGGGTTGGTAGGATTGCAACAGTCTCTGGGAGGTATTACGCGATGGACAGGGATAAAAGGTGGGAGAGAACAAAAAAGGCCTATGACTGCATTGTTAGAGGAGAAGCAGATGAATTTGACGATCCTGTAAGGCTACTGGAAGACTGTTACAAGAAGAACGAGACAGACGAGTTCATCACCCCGAGAAAGGCAATTGGATACCCTGGCTTAAAGGACGGGGATTCCTTTATTTTCTATAATTTCAGAACAGACAGGCCAAGGCAGCTAACACAGGCTGTTGTTGAGAAAGGCTTTGATGGCTTTGAGAGAGGGCCAATGAATGTTTATTTTGTTGCAATGACCCAATACTATAAGCCAATGAATGCTTATGTTGCCTTTGAAGAGCAGCCAACAAAAAACCTGCTGGGAGAGGTGATTGCAAGGGCTGGCTTAAGACAGCTTAGGATCTCTGAAACAGAAAAATATGCCCATGTAACCTTCTTCTTTAACGGCCAGGGTGAAGAGCCGAATAAAAATGAAGACAGGATCCTGATAAGCTCTCCGAAGGTTGCAACCTATGATCTAAAGCCTGAGATGAGCGCCTTTGAGATAGCAGACAGATTAGTGCAAGAGATTGACAAGAATAAATACGACTTCATTGTTGTTAACCTGGTTAATGGGGATATGGTTGGCCATACGGGGGTAAGGGAGGCATGCATAAAGGCAGCAGAGGCAGTTGATAGGTGTGTTGAAAAAATAACTGAGAAAATTCTTGAAAAAGATGGGGTTGCCCTGATCTTTGCAGATCACGGCAATCTGGAGGATAAAACACCTGCTTTCAAAACCTCTCATACAATGAACAAGGTTCCTTTTATATTAGTCTCAGATGATAAAAAACTAAAGAATGCCAGGCTAAGAGAAGGGAAGGGCCTGCTGGATATTGCACCTACTGTCTTGAAGCTGTTTGGCATTAAAAAACCAGCTGAGATGAGTGGCGAAGGCACATTCTGATGTACTACGACACAAACTCCTCTCTTATCGCGGTGTTAATCCCCAGGATGTTCCCCTTTGTCTGCTGCTCCCTGAAGCTGTTGTCAAGGCTGAGGTAGATGGTCTTGGCAGAGTACTTCTTTATGATGGCCACGCCCTTCTCAATCAGGTTTGTTATATAGCCGCTTATGAGCTGCTCAGAGAAGCCTGTCTTGTCAGCTAGGTCATTGTATGTTACGCTTCTCCCCCCTTCTGAGAGGGTGTACAATGCTAGAAAGACCCGCTGTTCGTTGTCTGTTAGCCTGGGCTGTTCACTGAGGCTTTCGTTCCTCAGGCCTAGGACTGGGTCATTGAAGCGTGTGTGGAGAAACATCTCAACCTCCTCCAGGCGCTGGCTTAGCTTATCGAGCTTTGCATCAATCCGGCAGACGCACTCATAGTTTGCCTGTATCTCGTTCGTATTCTCGTTTATGCAGTCCAGGTGTTCAGCAAACTCCTCCTTTACCTTGCTGAAGGCCGCTCTCAGACTTGAATCCATCTTAGAAACAGTGTTTTCGTTTCTTTTTGTCAGCGGCAGCATCAATTTAACCCCTCTTTTAACCTACGACTTCACCCAGCTACGGGGCTTAAAAGTTTTTCTATTGTAAGACATATATGGTTTTGTTCAACAAAAATTTAAATAGAGGGCTGTACTTACATCTAACTGGGAAGACATAGCGTTTATTAGGGGGGATTATGACTGAGGCAGATGTAAATATCACGTATGAAACCATCTTCGAGGTGCTTATGAGGGAGAAGGGTAGAGAGGAGCTTCAGAAGCTAGAGCCAGATTTCTTTAAAAGCGTTGTCGTATACCTAAAGGAGAAGAGGGCTGTGATAGAGCTGAACTCCAAATCCGCGGACCTATTCGCCATTGAGGAACGCGAAAAAACCCAGAAGCAGCTTCATAATATCTACAGCATGATACGCGAGCTGTATACGAGGCGTGAGAAGAAGATAGTCAGGCTGGCACTTATGAGGGCTAGAAGCGGCAGCGACCTTGTTGATATGTCTGCTTTGCTTGATGAAGAGAAGGCTATCTTCAATGAGTTGGTCAGGCTCTTTTCAGACTACTATAAGGGCATAGTGGGCAACATCCTTAAGAACAGACTGCCTAATGTGGATCGCCGCTTCCTGAACATAAGGGATGTTAAGCGCCTTGAGGATATAGGCGGGGCCGGGAGCCAGACAAGGACCCTGAGATTCCTGCATTCAGTGCCCATGTTTGTTGACTCGAGGATGCAGGTATACGGCCCGTTTGAGGAGGAGGACATAGCAAACCTCCCTGAGGAGGTCTCAAACGTCCTTGTTGATAAGGGGCGCGCCGAGGAGATCAACATAGGCAATGACCACGCCGAGGACAATAAGCCAAGCGCTAGTGCTGAGAAGGCTTAAACGATGCAAAGATTTTTAAACACGCCCCTGCTCCAGCAGG
>PEYS01000016.1:5928-8897 GCA_002763335.1 Candidatus Woesearchaeota archaeon CG08_land_8_20_14_0_20_47_9
AGCTGACATTCAGAAGGAGAAAGCCCTCTAAGGCCAGGTGCAGCTGCGGCGCAATACTTGCAGGGGTTCCTCAAGGCATACCCAGCAGGGTGAATAAGCTTTCAAAGACTGAGAAGAGGCCTGAGCGCCCCTTTGGCGGAGAGCTCTGCCCTAGGTGCATGAGGGCGAGGATAGTGGAGAGGGCCAGGGGTTAGAAGATGATCGAGGTCGGAAGAGTCTGTATGAAGATAGCTGGCAGGGATGCTGGCAGGTCCTGCGTCATCACAAGGGTTATTGATGATAATTTTGTCACGATTGCCGGTGCTACGAGGAGTAAACGCTGCAATATAAGGCACCTCGAGCCAACTGCCAAGATAGTTGATATAAACGAGGGATCTGAGGCAGATGTGAGAGCCGCATTGGATAGGGCAGGTATTGCGATGCTCTCCACAAAGCCAAGAAGAAAGAGCCAGGTCAGAAGGAAGAGGCTGAGAAAGAGCGAGCAGAGACCCACTGAAAAAGGGGCGGTTAATAACTAGTTTTAATAACAAGCAGTCTTCATTCATTCTCATGCAGGATAACGAGCGGGTGAGCATTGTAATAGTGAACCTGAATGGTGAGCGCTACCTAAAGGAGTGCATCCCATCGATTCTCGCTACTGACTACCCAAGAGAGAAGATCGAGGTCATACTGGTTGATAATGGCTCAACAGACAACTCCACTGGAGTTGTAAGAAGGCTTATGCCAAAGGCTGTTATCATAGAAAACCATGAGAACAACTACGCCAAGGCAAACAACACAGCAGTTAAGATAGCCAAGTCAGACCTCATTGCCTTTCTGAACAACGATACTGTTGTGCATAAAAACTGGCTTAGGCCTCTTGTGAAGAGGATAAACTCCTCTGATGACATCGCAGGGGTTGGGAGCAGGATATTCTTCCCTGACGGCAGGATGCAGAGCGCTGGCCTGATTGATAAGGGCGACTTCTACTGGGAGGATAACCCCCTGCAAGGGGTTGAGGCTGAACAGGATAGGCCTGTAACAGCTATCTCAGGGGCATCTGCTCTATACAAGAGGGCGTGCCTTGAGGATGCAGGCCTGCTTGATGAGGACTTCAACATGTACTATGAGGATGTTGACCTCGGGCTGCGCATAACCAAACAAGGCCTGAGGATACTCTATGTGCCTGAGAGCACTATTGTACACACCTTTAATGGGAGCATAAGGGAGCCTGCCCTGAACTTCTTCCTAGAGCGTAACAGGCTCTACACTGTTGCAAAGCATTGGCCAGAGCAGCTCTGTAAGGCACTTGCAAGCTCAAGGCTTACCAGCAGTGCAGAGGGGCACCTGCTTCTTCAACGCATGGTAAAGCAGCTTAGGGAGAAGCTGGATAGGCATTATCCCCCTGAGAGGTCTGACATCCTGAAGCTTGCCCTGGACAGGGAGATCGAAAGAATTATAAATGGTGCCTAGTTGCCGGGACAGGGTTAGCTTATAAATCTCATTAGAGGGCTTTGATTTAGGCGGTGTCGGGGATTTTCCGACGACATTGACGCTAGAAAACCTTGAATACCGAGGCGAGCCTTTAAAGGCGAAGCCGAGTGTATTCAAGGTTTTCATTAAGGTGTTTTAGTTGGCAAAACAGGTTGTTGAGGCGCTTGTAGATGGTGGGAAGGCAACAGCTGCCCCGCCGCTTGGCCCAGCTCTAGGGCCACTAGGCGTAAACATAGGACAGATAGTTGCAGATATAAACAAGAAGACAGCTTCTTTTAAAGGCATGCAGGTGCCTGTCAAGATAAGCGTTGACCCTGCAACAAAGAACTTCGAGATAAGCATAGGCACTCCGCCAACCTCACAGCTCGTGATAAAGGAGGCAAAGATACAGAAGGGCTCTGGTAACCCCAAGCAGGAGAAGGTCGCTGACCTCAAGATCGAGCAGGTTATAAAGATAGCCAAGATGAAGGAGGATGCTCTTCTAGGCAAGACTACAAGTGAGCGCGTCAAGGAAGTCATTGGCACCTGTAATTCAATGGGCATCCTGATTGAGGGCAAGCCCGCAGTTGAGGCCATAAGGGATATTGAACAAGGGGCATTTGCAGGCGAGATAGCGGCTGAGAAGACAGAGCTCACTGCTGAGGAGCTTAAGCAGCTTGAGGAGGAGAAGAAGCACCTCGCAGAGGAGATTGCTAAGAGGCGTGAGGAGTTTGTTGCCACTGCCAAGCAGATCATAAGCTCAATGCAGGGCAAGGAGAAGGGCATAATAAAGGGCAAGCTCAAAGAAGCAGGCATACCTCTTGAGATCATTGACGAGCTCCTGCCAGCAGAAGAAGCTGGAAAGAAGGGTGCTGGCGCTGAGAAAGGCGCTGCTGCGCCAAAGGAAGAAGCCAAGGAAGCCAAACAAGCCAAGCCTGCTGAGAAGAAGGAAGGGAAGAAGTAGAGGAAAACTTTGAATGCACTCGGCTTCGCCTTGTGGCTCGCCTCGGCATTCAAAGTTTTCTTTTAATGTCAGAACTGCTATTTTATGAGGATAAGCTTAATTGATGCTCTTTTAGAGTTAAACCTGTTGCTTTGAGTCTTGAGACCTGAATCTTTTTATTGCCTTGCATCGGCCGTAATTATTTACCTTTCTGAAGCACTTTTTGCATATTATACGATCCTGAGAGAAAAATTTCAACAACAATGGCGAGATGGAGCTGACCATGTTCCTATACAAAGTATAGGGTTATGGTCAGCGGAATAGGGCATTTTTCCGACAGAAAAATGACCGTCGAAGCCATTATTGTTGTTGAAATTTCTTCAGAAATCAAAGATGCTTTACGAAAATTGCCCCTTCAGAAAGCTAAAGATGTACCGCCGGCCAGCCAGCCCCCACCCCAACAGCTCTGAGGGATCAGAGATGAGATTTAAACGAACCTTAGTCTTGAGTTTCTGAGTGCTAGATGGCCTGATACTGCTTTCGCGCTATCGATGGGCGGGGGCGGCCAGGGCAG
>PEYS01000016.1:8917-11294 GCA_002763335.1 Candidatus Woesearchaeota archaeon CG08_land_8_20_14_0_20_47_9
GCCTTTACAGCAAGTGGGTGGGGCAGCTATAATGATTATTGGTAATCAAGAACTCTATACCAAGAGCTAAAGCCTAACAGCCCCTATTTATTCCCGCAGGCCTTACACTTCGTATTCTTCTTAACCTCAATCCTCGTAACCTCACATCTCCACACATCAACCCTAATCAGTCCATTCACAGGCTCTTTTCCTGTCAGTATTCGCAGTATCTGGCTTGCCTGCAGGGCAGCTGTTGCTGCTGGGCATGAGTTAAGCACCCCAGCCTGCTTGGGGGTTATTCCTGCTGTGGCTCCTTCAAATAGGCATCTAAAGCATGCCCTATTGGGCATTATGCAGAACACCTGGCCTTGGGCTGCAAGGCAGGCTGCGTGCACTAATGGCAGTTTGTTTTTTACACAGAAATCATTAAGCACAAACCTTGCCATGAGATTGTCAGTGCAGTCAGCAACAAGGTCCACATCTCCTTTTAAAAGCAGTTTTATGTTGATCTTTGATAATTTCTGGGGTACTGCCTTGATAACCACCTCTGAGTTCGCCCTATGCAAGGCCCTCTTTGCCAGTTCTGCCTTGCTCTTACCAATATCAGCCTCGCTGTATAGGAGCTGCCTCTGAAGGTTTGAAAGCTCTACCTTGTCATCTTCAAACAGAATAAGCCTGCCCACACCTGCCCTTGCAAGGAGCATTGAGCATGTGCTCCCCAGGGCGCCTAGGCCAATAACAGCAACTGCTGCTTGCGAGATCCTCTTCTGGCCCTCTCTGCCTATCTCAGGCATAAGCTCATGGTATTTGTAGCGTGAAGGCATAACAGTCACCCATACCCCTTAAGTATATCTGTCCTAGTTACAACGCCCACAAACTGCCCGTCCTTAACCACAAGTAGCAAGGGACAGTACTTCAGCATGCCTGTCGCAAGCTCAAGGGGGGCGTCAAACGATACAATTGGAGGGGCATCGTGCATTATCCCTCTCAGCTCACAATCAGGTGTCTTGCCTCTTGTTATCGCATCAAGGATTATTGCCTCTGAAATCAAGCCGACAGACATGCCATTTTTTATGACAGGCATCTGTGAGATCTTATCCTTCTTCATCCTGTCAATAGCTGTCTTTATAGTGTCTGAGGGCGAGACGTATATAACCTTCCTAGTCATCACACTCCCTATCTTCCTCGCCCCCTTGCTCTGCTGCGTAGCAAGCGCAGAGGCGATCTTCTTTACTTTGGAGTATGTAGGGTCAATACTCTTGGCCTCGATTTTGGCAATAAGCGATTGCGAGACCCCTGCTAGCTTTGCCAGCCCTGACTGGGTAAGGTTGAGCTGCTTTCTTATTGTCTTGAGTTCTTCTGGTTCGAGGTGCATTAGGGTATCTTCTGTTAGTTCACTATAAAAAGATTGTGGGAAATGCCCCAGAGAATCGCAATTCTTTTATACATGCGCAGTTTTCAAACAATCGATGATGATATCGATAGTTATTCCAGCAAAAAATGAAGAGAAACGAATTGGAGACGTGATAGATTTCTGCAAAAATACTTTGAAGGACCAAGAGAAAGAAGTAATCGTAGTTTTATCAAAAGATACCAATGATATGTCAGAAAGAATTGCTATACAAAAAGGGGTTAAAGTTATACGGGAGAATAAAGGTACTGGAAAAGGCTCTGGGATGGAGGCTGGGGTTGGAGAAACCAAAGGTGAAATAATTATCTTTACTGATGCAGACATAGAAAATCCGTATCCACAGATGATGGAATTGCTTTCAGAACCAATCCTGAATAATAGAGCAGATTTTGTGAAAGGCTCGTATACAAATATTGGTGTTACGACGGAATTTGTGGTAAAACCTCTTCTCCTATATCTTTTTCCAGAATTATGCTTTATAAAACAGCCTCTCTCAGGTCAGATTGCAGGCAGACGAGAATTCTTTAAAAAAGTGACATTTGAACCTGGATGGGGAGTTGATATTGGGATTCTAATTGACATGTTTCTTAATAATGCAAGAATAAAGGATGTTCCTCTCCCCTATAAGGATGATTATTTCAAACCTCATTTAGAAAATGACCTTTGGTGTGAACAAATTGTTGGAGCCATTCTGAGAAGAGCTAAAAAAAATAATCGAATTAGTAAGATAGAGAATCTTCAGCTGCCACTACTCCTTAGGAAGTTTCAAGTAACTTTGGAAAAGGAGCTATAGAGAGACGAGGTTGTTAACAGAAATAATATTGTAATCTATAAAAAGCAGTTTATGAATTAAGGCGTTATAAGCATAGCAGTGTGAGGAGGTTTGCGGACAACATTTATTACAGGGATGCTGATGACCTGTTTAGGTTTGTGACTGATCCGGAGATTGATCCTACTAATAATGTAAAAAAAATTCGCCTGCTCGGG
>PEYS01000026.1 GCA_002763335.1 Candidatus Woesearchaeota archaeon CG08_land_8_20_14_0_20_47_9
AGCCCCGACTTTTAAGTCGGGGATAGCCCCGAGCAGCAGATTTTCGTTACATGAGTAGTCTTTACTACTGCAGCACAGCTAAATTTAAGAAGTTGTTGCGCTCTACAAAGTCACAAAAGACCTTGGTGAGAGTGAATGTCAAAACTCAAAACAGGTTGTGGCTTGGACGAATTGGTAGGAAAGGAGCTTGTGCTGATGCAGGATGGAGCAATAGATGTCAATGGATTCAAAATCTATGTCTATGAAACCGATGTACAAAAAGGTGAGATCGGACCGCCACAACTCTCAGAGCCGCTTCCAATGTATAAGCTTTGTGATGGAGATATTCTAACTTATGTTATTACAGTGAGCGACAATATGCGAGCAGTTATAGGTTTTGAGGGTAGCGATACCACCTGGCCCCCACATGCAATCTTTGCATTTATGCAGAAAAATGATTCGAGTTACATTAATGTAATCACAGGGGAGGTTGTAACCTGCTCGGATTTAGAGCAGTTAGGCCGAGAGCATAGTCTATTTAATGAGATGCAGAACTACTTCGTAACTCCTCCACAGCAAATTATTGACAGAATAAGGCTAGGCGAGTGTTTAAACCCAAAGCAGATCCTTGCAGCAGGACAGGCGCCATCTAAAGAAGCGAGTGTTCAGACTGGAAGATTTGTTCTGGTTGTATACGATCTCCTTAAAGACCCAACTAAGTCCGCTGCATCAACTATTCCTGTGGGCGTATCACGCAAGCCAGGAGTTGAAGAATTTCTAGAGTCAGCTCCTTGGGTACACAGAGACCCAGTCAATAAGGATGAATGGGACACTAATAACCCGTATATTATGCGATTAGATTTTGTCTCAGCCGAATACTTGGAACAATGATGATTAAGATGCTAACCCTCACCTCAAAACACTTCACCCTAAGACACTTCAAGAGGGGTGATGAGCAATCACTTTGAAAAGGCAGGCTACAAATATGAGGGCATGCTGAGAAAGAACGCCTGCAGGAACAACAGGCTGATAGATCAGCTGTTGTTTGCAAGGGTGAGGTAATGAAATAAGCATCTGCAGCACACAACTTACGCTTTAAATCAATCTACAGTAAATTAAATCCAATGGGGCTGCCCGGATTCGAACCGGGGTCATCTGGTTTCTTAACCTTGCTCCCAAGCCAGAGAGGATGGACCAAGCTACCCTACAGCCCCAGGGCAAGTTAGGGGAATGACGAGGCTTTTTAAAGGTTTGTCGTTTGTTAAGTAGTTCCGAGTGTGGAATCGTACTTCTTTAGCTTTCTGAAACGATTTTCATAAAGAATCTTTGATGTCTTAGGAAATAGGAAATTTCTTTCCTCATTATATACTGCTGTACCTAATGCATTTTTCCGACAAACTGAATAAAGAGTGCTTATAGTTACATCCCCGCCCAATCTCTGTAACGGGCTCTCGCCCTGTCCTCCCCCGCCCAGCGATAGCACTCAAACCACTAAGCCCAAACATCAAAACTAGAGTCTCGTAGCTTACGACTGGAAGCTCAAGACTGGAGACCCATGACTCAAGTGCTAGCTGTTCTCTTCTGTCTCCTTCTTCTCCCCTTTCAGGCTAGAAATCTCTGTTTCCAAGCGGGTAATCTCATTGTCCGGGTCAGGGATGTCAATGCCTGTTGCCACGAACTCAAGCCTGTTAAACATGGTGTTATTCTTCACCCTGCCTGCAATTTTGATGGTGTTGCCCAGAAGTCTTTTTCGTTGTTCCTCAAAGCCATCAGGGGCCTCGCGGTATTTAAGCAGGGTTGCCTCGTCAATGCCGAGCAGCTTCAATGCAAGCTGCCTGAAGAAGACTGTTCTTATGCTCTCGCTCCCGTCATCAGCAAGTATGTTTATAAGATATGAGTATGCGGGGCTTACTGCACCATGCACATCGCACTCAAAGCCCTCATCCTTTGGCTTTGCGCGCTTACCGCAGCTAGGGCAGACCTCGAAAAACCTCGGCTCAAAGACCTGCACAACAGTAGCCATAATCTCAACATCCTGATCAGCCTCTGCAAGCTCCTTGATGATCTTCCTCTTCCTGCTAAACTCAGCAACCCCTTCAATATGCTCATCAGGGGGGTTTATAACAAGGCTGCCCCTCTCTCCTAGGTGAATCTCCTTCTGCCCATTCCTCTCACGCACGTATGCACCCTCGACCTTAAGGATATCCCCATCCCTTACCCTCTCAACCTTAACTGCCTGGTCATTCCAGAGCACGAGGCGAATGCTCCCGGTCTCATCTGCTATAACAAGGGATGCAACCCTGCCAGAGCGATCATCTTTAACAAACTCCCTCAAGGGGTTAACAAACCTGACCTTGCCCACCACCTCGACATTGCTCATTCCAGCTAAGATGTTCTTTATCTGCAGCCTCCCAGATGTAGCAGGTATAAGCTTGACACCATACTCCTGGGCAACAATATGAGCAGCCCCATTCCTGCTGATAAGGCTGCCAAAGTGGTTTAGCTTCTCATCGATATTGCGTTTGATCTCTGCTTCGGAGACATTGCACTCAGATCGTATCCTCTCAACAATCTCCTCGTATGAAAGCTGGAACATGGTCATTAAGCAGCCAGCCTATTCTATTTATAGTTTATGCTTATTTTTTCGGAAAAAAGCGAGTGGAGCTCGCTTTTCATGTCTTTTCTTAAATATGTAGCTGAATAATTTGCATAGTTAGGAATGGAATCACACCTTCGCAAAATACTCAAAAGTTCGTGGGTAGCTCGCGCTTTAGGGCGAGAACTTTTGAGTCCGAAAATCTGCGTTTCGAAGCGAGGGGTGTA
>PEYS01000144.1 GCA_002763335.1 Candidatus Woesearchaeota archaeon CG08_land_8_20_14_0_20_47_9
GCGAAAATTGAGTAACAAAAATTCGCCTGCTCGGTGCTATCCACGGCCTAAAGGCCGTGGCTTTACGCCCCTCGCTTCTGCACGGCGAATTTTTGAACTTAAAAATTCTCGCCCTAAAGCGCGAGCTACCCACGAACTTTTAAGGGTCATTGCAATAATCCCTGCTAGAGGAGGCTCTAAGAGGGTTCCGAGAAAGAATATAAGGTTGCTAGCTGGCAAACCCCTGATTTACTATACGATCAGGGAGGCTAAGAAATCAGGGCTTATAGGCAGGCTTATTGTCTCCACAGATGATAAGGAGATTAAGGGGGTATGCAAGGGCCTTGGTGTTGAGGTCATAATAAGGCCAGAGGAGCTGGCAAGGGATAGCACCCCAATGATCCCTGTATTACAGCATGTGATCTCAGCTTTAAAAGGGTCTGAGGCCTATGAGTGCGATATTGTCGTTGTGCTGCAGCCAACCTCTCCACTAAGAAGGGCTGAGGACATTGACAACACCATTAAAAAGCTCCTGGAGACAGGGGCAGACTCTGCTGAGACCTTCTGCGAGGTAACAGAGCACCCAGCAACCATGTTCAGCCTGGACAGAGCAGGAAATGCCAAGCCAATTGACAGGGAAAACTACACAAAGAGGAGTCAAGAGCTCCCCATGCTTTATAAGGAGAACGGGGCAGTCTACGCTGTAAAAACTGAAACCCTGATGAAAGAAAACAGGCTATACGGGAGGAATCATAAGGCAGTCATCATGCCTAAGGAGAGGTCACTGGATATTGACGACATGACCGACTTTAAACTGGTAGAGCTAATCATGACAGAACAAACAAGCAAGGAGGCTGATAAAATGAGTGCAAAAGCTGAAACCACCATAAGGATCGGGAACAGGTTAATAGGCCATAATCAGCCATGCTTTATAGTGGCAGAGGCAGGGGTTAACCATAATGGGAGCATTGAACTTGCAAAGAGGCTTATTGACGGGGCAAAGGAGGCAGGGGCTGATGCAGTTAAATTCCAGACATGGGTAACAGGGGAGATTGTAACTAGGTATTCTAAAAAGGCCGCGTATCAGGAAGAGAATTGGGATGAATCTGATTCCTTCTTTGAGTCGATCAAGAAGATCGAGCTCCCCCACAAGGCATTTGGAGAGCTCTCAGAGTATGCCAAGAAGGCCGGTATCATATTCCTCTCAACCCCAGATGATATAATAAGCCTTGACTACCTTGTAGGCATCGGGATGCCTGCGATAAAGATTGGCTCAGGGGGCATTACAGACATAAGGCTTCTTAAGAGGATATCTGAGAAGAATCTTCCAATGATACTCTCCACAGGGATGTCAACAATGGAGGAGGTCAAGGATGCAGTAAACATCCTTAAAAGCAAGGGGAATGACAAGCTGATAATCCTCCACTGCACATCAAACTACCCTGCCAGGACAGAGGATGTAAACCTAAGGGCGATGAAGACTCTACAAGAAAGCTTTAACACCCTCGTCGGCTACTCAGACCACACCCAGGACATAGCAACGCCAATAGCTGCAGTTGCAATGGGCGCCTGCCTTGTGGAAAAGCACTTTACACTTGACAAGAACCTTCCAGGCCCTGACCACAAGGCATCCCTAGACCCAAAAGACTTTGGAGGGATGGTTAACAACATAAGGAGGACAGAGGTGATTCTCGGATATCCAGAGAAGAAGCCTGTTGAAAGGGAATACGAGATCATAAGGGTGATAAGGCGCAGCATAGTCGCTAATAATGACACCCCTAAAGGCACTAAGCTGATGGATGAGCTCCTGGCCTTTAAGCTCCCTGGAACAGGCCTGCCCCCAAAGGATATAACCAAGGTCATTGGCAGGAAGACAAAGAGGCTTATAAGGAAGGACGAGCAGATTAAGCTGGAGGACCTAGAGTGAGGACAATAACATACTTCACAGGATCAAGATCAGAGTATGGCCTGATGAGGTCGCTGCTGAAGAGCATGGCTATGCACCCAGGCATTAAGCTAGGCCTGATAGTCAGCGGGATGCACCTCTCAAGAAGGCATGGCTACAGTGTTGAGGAGGTAAAAAGGGATGGCTTCGAGATCATTGAGGAGATAAGCATCCTAAGCCAGGATGAAAGCGAGACCTCAATGGCAGAGTCATTCGGCAGATGCGTTATCGGGGTTGCTAATGCCCTTAACAGGAGCAGACCTGACATCCTCCTAGTCCAGGGGGACCGCTCTGAGACCTTAGCAGCTGCAATAGCCGCAGCCCACCTTAATATCCCTATAGCCCACATGTCAGGGGGCGATATAACCCTCGGGGGGATAATTGACGACCGCATAAGGCCTGCAATCAGCGCCTTAGCCCATATACACCTTCCCTCCACAAAGAGAAGTGCAGATGTCCTGATTAAAAGGGGTGAGGAACCATGGAGGGTGCACTTTGTTGGCAACCCGGGGGTGAACCTCAGGGACGAGGAGTATACTGACAGCAGAGGGCTGGCCAATAAGCTGGGCATAGACCCTGAAAAGGACCTGGTTGTTGTAGTCCAGCACCCTGTGGAGCCTGAAGAGGCTAAGGCTCAGATGGAGGAGGCAATGGCTGCAGTAAAGGAGGCAGGCATGCAGGCTGTTGTGATCTACCCTAATTCAGATGCCGGAAGCAGGGACATAATAGAGGTGATAAAGAAGTATGAAGGGCCCAGCATCAAGGCCTTCCCCACCCTCTCAAGAAGAGACTTTGTTGGCCTGCTGAGGATGGCTAGGGTTTTGGTGGGCAACTCCAGCTGCGGCATTGTAG
>PEYS01000087.1 GCA_002763335.1 Candidatus Woesearchaeota archaeon CG08_land_8_20_14_0_20_47_9
AGCCAACAGACAAGAGGGTGTTTGCAATAGCCCAGGCAGTTGAGGATGGAATGCCTGTTGACAAGATTCATGCCCTCTCAGGTGTTGACAGGTGGTTTATATATAAAATAAAGAACATAATCAGCATAGACCGCAGGCTAAGGACCGTGCCTCTGGAGAGGGAGATGCTCATTATGGCAAAACAACACGGTTTCTCTGACAATCAGATTGCCCTTGCGTGCAGCATAAGCGAGGAGGAGGTTATGGCTATGCGCGATGCCTATGCTATACACCCGGCAATAAAGCAGATCGACACACTCGCAGCAGAGTACCCTGCGCAGACAAACTACCTCTACCTTACATACAATGCGATGGAGGATGACATTAAGCCTGAGAAAGGGAGCGTTATTGTTCTCGGCTCAGGCGCCTATAGGATCGGGTCATCAGTTGAGTTTGACTGGTGCTGCGTTAATGCGGTTGTAACCCTTAAAGAGCTTGGTTATAAGACTACCATGATCAACAACAACCCTGAGACAGTGAGCACTGATTATGATGTTTGCGACAGGCTCTACTTTGAGGAGCTCTCATTTGAGACTGTGAGGGAGATCTACATCAAAGAGCAGCCTCACGGCATGGTGCTGTCCAGTGGGGGGCAAACGCCAAATAACCTTGCGATGAAGTGCCATAGGCACGGCCTAATGGTTATGGGCACAAGCCCCCTAAGCATTGACAATGCAGAGAACCGCTTTAAGTTCTCACGCCTCTTAGATGAGCTTGGGATCAGCCAGCCCCAGTGGAAGGAGCTTACAAACACCGGCGACGCAAAGGGCTTTGCAGACAAGGTCGGCTACCCTGTCCTCGTAAGGCCCTCCTATGTCCTCTCAGGGGCTGCTATGAGCATTGCATTTAATGACACTGACCTCACGACCTATCTCCAGAAGGCTGTTGATATAAGCCCGGAGCACCCAGTGGTCATAAGCAAGTTCATAACTGAGGCTAAGGAGATTGAACTGGATGCAGTCGCTGCAAACGGGGAGCTTGTTGTGTACGCAATAACCGAGCATGTAGAGAATGCAGGGGTGCATTCAGGTGATGCCACAATGGTGCTGCCTGCGCAGAAGGTCTACACTGAGACGAGGAAGCGCATTAAGACTATAGGCGGGGAGATTGCTGCTGCTCTGAACATAACCGGGCCATTCAACATCCAGTTCCTTGCAAAGGACAATGAGGTGATGGTGATAGAGTGTAACCTTAGGGCCTCGAGAAGCTTTCCCTTTGTGTCAAAGACATTCAAGGTGAACTTCATCGACCTTGCAATAAGGGCCATGCTTGGCAGGGCTGAGCAGCCCCAGTTTAAGGAGCCGCGCTATGTGGCTGTCAAGGCGCCCCAGTTTTCATTCTCAAGGATAATAGGAGCTGACCCTATAATAACAGTTGAGATGAGCTCTACAGGCGAGGTTGCCTGCTTTGGTGATGACGTGCATGAGGCGTTTTTAAAGGCCCTGCTGTCTGCTGGCTTCAGGCTCCCTGAGAAGGGGAGAGGCATACTAGTAAGCATCTCAGGGGATCAGCAGAGGTACCGCTTTTTGGATGAGGCAAGGCTTCTTCACGAGATGGGTTTCAAGATATTTGCAACAGAACACACTGCAGAGTTTTTTAATAACAATGGCATACCATCTGAGATGGTGTACAAGATCTCTGAGGAGGGCTCGCCTAATGTGCTCGATATGCTGTCTGACAGGGGTTTTGACCTGGTTATCAACATCCCCCGTTCATACAGCCAACATGACCTTGATGACAAGTATGTGATAAGACGCCTTACAGCTGACCTCTCAATACCCCTGGTTACAAACCTGCAGCTGGCCAGCCTCGTGGTTCAAGCCATGAGTGCAAAGCGTATCGAGGACCTTCATATCAAGGCCTGGGATGAGTACTGAACAGAGACAAAAATCTGAGCTGGCAAGGTGGTGTCATTTGTATCTCAGGCTACAACCTCATAAAGCAGCAGTTCTGACATCAAAATAACAGCAAATGCCTTATAGTGCCTTATATGCACTACACTGTATAAAAGGCTTATTTATAAAGAGTGTTTACTACAGGATAGAAATATTTATATGGTTGTTGTTATATAGTAGTGATAATGGATGGACAGACTCAAGGAGGTCTAGAAGAGACAGTAAGGCAAGACATAAGAGATTATGCGACGAGGGGTATACTAGCTACTTTGCTCGCTGGGATGGTATTCGGGCCCCCCCTTGCGATGGCTTTAAAAGATTCAGAAAAAGACATTCTCAAAAATTTGAATCTCCCCCCAAACGTAGAAGTAGTGATGGATAAGGCATTGGAGGGTACAAGTTATGCATTAGCCCTTGGCGGAAGCCGTTTTTGGGTGTACTGAGCCTGATGCATCAATGGGGCTTATTCTAATCGAAGTTAATAATAGGCTAGTTAAACTAGCTAAAGACCCTAAATCAGCTCCTGTTTGCTATGCAGGAGGGCCTAGCGAGCCTGAAAATGAACAACATTGGCCTGTATGGTGGAAGGTTCATGCACGAGCCAGAACTGATAATACCAAAAGTGAGAGCTGGAAGTTTGTTAAAGTAAGCGATGGGACAACTGTAAAAAATCAAGCAGACCAATTAACCACCCGTCTTCAGGTAGAGCTAAGTGGAGACGTAAATTCCGAACAAGCTGGCACATATAAAATTGAGGCTATACTACGCAATCCTGCAGATAAGCCCACCACTCCTTATGAGTATTATATCAAGTTGGACATCCCTCAAGTAGATGTTAAAGCAACAGGC
>PEYS01000021.1 GCA_002763335.1 Candidatus Woesearchaeota archaeon CG08_land_8_20_14_0_20_47_9
AGTACTACCGCCTCACAGAGCCCGCATTTGTGATACGGCTTAAGGAGCTGGAAGAGGCTCATAAGCAGATTCTCCCCAAGGACAACCCCGAGTTTCTAAAGCCCTTTATTGAGAATGATCAGTTCAATGCGAACATCATTGTGGGAAGTCCTGATCCGCACGGCCCTGAAAAGGCCCGCTCAAGGGACGGCTATTATGGCATTGACCTTGCACTCTTTATAGGGAGCTTTCTGAGCTATACCCCGATGCCATCAGTAAGGCTCGACACCGAGGTAAGGGATGATGATCTGAAAAAGAACCTTATTATTATCGGTGGCCCTATTGTGAACAAGATCACAGCTGAGATTAACAGGAAGATGCCTATCTTCTTTGACCAGGATCTCCAGTGGGCTATCCACTCCTCTGTCTCAGGCAACACCTACCCAAGCGATGAGAGCGGTCTGATTGTGAAGTCCAAGAACCCCTACAACCACAATCACCACCTCTTGCTAGTTGCTGGGAAGCGCTACTCAGGCACAAGGGCAGCCATTATCGGCTTTCTAAAGAAGTTTGACGATATAAGCAAGGGCAATGTCCACGATAGAAGCATAAAGGCCAAAGTTGTAGAGGGGGTTGACCTTGACTCTGACGGGCTTATTGACAGCGTGGAGATAAGGGAGTGAGGGCTTTGAATACCGATTGAGCTAGGAAGCCGAGTGCATTCAAAGCTTTCTACCTCTTCCGTGCGCCCTCTTTTTTAACGTTCACTGTTACCTTAGAGGCAAGTCTGAGCATGCGTATCTCTTCCAAAAGCTCGTGACTTATCTCCTTGAGGAGCCTTGTCTCATCTATATGGTCCCTGATTACTGCCACAAGCTCTTCCTTGATATCAGCATTAAGCCCAGAGACGATAAAAAGAACAAGCAGGGTGAGCCAGGAGAAGATCGCCACAATCATAAGCCATGTAAGCCCCTCGCCTGTTTTATAGGCAAGGTTTATCATGTAAAATCCCAGGAAGGCCACTGCAAGCCCCACTATTAGGAGCATCTTCTCAAAGACTGTTGTCGTCCTCATATGCCCTTTGATTTGCCTAGCAACAGGCCACCCCTTTTAGCCCTATCTTACTTCAAAGCCCTTTTATAGGCTATATAAACTAAGGGGAGGTCATATAAAAAGTTTGTTGCCTGACAGGCAGTCATTCCATCGAACTCTAAGAGCGTTTGATTCCATTCGGCCACGAGAAAACAAAGCGCTTGGGCTTGCCTTACGGCAGGAGTCAAAAGCACAAACCTTTTAAAAAGATTATAATAACTCCTCGTCTTCAATGACAGCTAAGGCTCAATCAGGGGAGGAAGAGGCATCTGCAGCTAAGCAGAGGTCAGAGCCTATAAGGGTGGTGTTCTCCAAGGGGGCGCTTACAGGCGATGCCTGCGAGGCTGCGAATGAGCTCTACAACCAGAGCAGGTTTGGCAACATAGCAAATGGAAAGCTTCACCTCTCGCCAATAGAGGGCTTATACCTCCTCCAGAAGGGCAAGGCTGCTGTTTATGACGGTAGGGGCAGGCCAGTCGGAGAGGACGAGTTTATAAAGCGCGCCTCACGCTTTGAACCAAGGTTTTGGATACGCTTCCAGGTCTTCAAGGACATAAGGGACAGGGGCTACATAATAAAGACTGCCCTCAAGTTCGGGGCTGACTTCAGGGTTTATGACCGGGGTATAAAGCCAGGCGAGGACCATGCCAAGTGGGTTGTCTACCCCGTCTATGAAGGGGAGCACCTAACGTGGTATGAGTTTGCAGCAAAGAACAGGGTTGCGCATTCTACAAAGAAGAGGCTGCTTATCGCGATTGTTGATGACGAGCTTGATGTAACGTACTACGAGATAAGATGGATGAGGCCGTAAGACAGGAAAACCCTGAATGCACTCGCTCTCGCTTTGGCTCGGCTCGGCATTCAGGGTTTTCTTATGTCTAATACCGTCCTATTGTCTGGAGAATACCTTAAAGCCCTGAGCAGCAGATTCTCGTTACATCTGGCTAAAGCTCCTCAAGCATCTGAAGGTACCCCTTATTAATGATGGGAGTTTTTAGTTCCAAGTCAAGAGCAAGGTCCATACATGCCTGCCTTGCCTCTTCCATTGTAAGCCCTATTTTACCCCTCCATTCAATCTCAGCAAATATGCCGAGCTTATCCACGGCATCGATAGTTATCAAGAAGTCTTTGTATCTAAAAAACTCCCTCTCCTTGTCAACAATTGCATGTATCCCAAAATCAATTGCCTTCAGTATTTCACCTGCCTTTCCTGCATCAGCGATTTCAATGCTCTTCTCAACTGAGTGGGAATAGACTCCACTCTTGTAGACCACTCGTTTATAGGTTAACTCCTTTTTTTCATCAGAATTCCTTATACGCAGGTTCTCTCTTCCTTTTTCGGTCTTAGAGAAGTCCCTATGAGGTGGATAAAAATAAGTATCAACCTCATGGATTTTTCTAACAAAAAAATCCTTAAGCTTATGACGCAACACTTCAGCCTCCACCTTATCTAACCTAAAGAGCAACTCTACTTCCTTCATGATTCCCATGCTCTAGAGCGATATTAATTTCACTAAAAGAGGTCAAAAAGTCTCTATAGCAGATCCTCTATCGGCTTCTTCTTCTCTGCCTTTGCTGCCTCTGCAGC
>PEYS01000007.1 GCA_002763335.1 Candidatus Woesearchaeota archaeon CG08_land_8_20_14_0_20_47_9
GGTATCCATCCATGTCTCCTGAAGCTCTGAATGCACCAGACCACCCCTCTCGTGGTTACTCATAAGGTTGGCGATGCCCTTCTCAAGCAGGCCCATCTGGCTGTCTGAGAGCCTAAGCTTTTCAGTAAGCTGAGACAGCCTTAAAAAGAGCCAGCCAACTGAGTCTGCGCACCGTGTCTCTGTTGAGGGTACCCTGTTGGGTATCCTGCTGTCTATGCCACTTGCATTGAGGTTCTTTATCAGAAGCGCTACTGCTGCATCCATGTCAAGGGATGCAAGAGCCATTGCTGATATAAGCTCGTCCCTGCTCCAGAACTGAAAGAACCAGGGCAGCCCTGCAAGCAAGCCATGTCTGCTGCCCCTCACAAGCATGCCTGTAAGGCTGTTACATGCGCAGGAGTATGCTATTGCAATCTCCTCAGGGCTTAGGCCATCTGGTATAAGCTCCGGGTGCTGCTTTATCCTGCTATTTATGTAATCTGCCTGTGCTGTTTGTGGCAAGGCGATGCCCTGCATGCTTAGCTCTTCATAATTGCTATTTTCGTAATTGCTAAACAGCCTCTCTGCCTCAGCCTCCACTAAGCCTTTATCAAAGCCTGCGCTTATCACAAGCCCCCTGGTTTTAAGCCTGCAAACCTCAAACACATACCTGCTTGCCGGCTGTGAGCCCCGCTTCTCATCATATTTGTAGTGCTGCTCTGCCCATCTCTTAAGCAGCTTGCAGCCCCCATCAAACCTTATCGCAATATAGAGCCTGAACTCCTCAAGCCCATCAGAGCTGTCCTCTGAGGCATGGGTCTTCTTTGTATAAGTAACTATGACCCTGCCATCAGATGACTCAGCATCAAAGAATCTGCCGAAGTGCCTTGCATCATAACTGTGTCTGGGATCAAGCCTTATCACAACCTCAGCTGGCTTTGAAAGCTGATAAGCAATGGCGTTATAGCCCTGCGGCATGCAGAATGACTCTGTAAAGCTGGCCCCCTCCCCGTTAAGGGTTAAAACACGCTCTGCGCATTGAGGATGGGTCCTTACTTCACGCCCCTCCATCCCACCCCCTATCCCATAAACCCCTTTTACCCCCTCAACTGCAATCGGCTCTGCAACCTTATACATCTCAAGGCGCGAATCATCAAATATAAAGAAGCCGTCATACCTGCTTGCATCACCATCTGGAATAGAGAGATAGCCCCCTCTTCCATTGAGGAGTAGTATGCGTGGATGTGTCTGAACATCCCTCTTGCAGCTTAGGCTGCCTGCAGTGTGCTGCACTAGCATAGTGGTGTCTAATAAAGGGAGGTAATTAAATAATTGTCGGTACGTGACTGTCAAGTCTAACCCCTCAGCTGCATGGTTGGGCAGGCTGGCCGGTGCAAATTTGGGCGGGGTAAGGCTAAAAAAAGATAACCTTACGCCAAGGGTCAATGTGGCAAATGTCAACAACAATGGCGAGATGAAGCTGACCACAATCCCATACAGAGTATGGGATTGTGGTCAGCGGAATAGGGCATTTTTCCAACAGGAAAAATGACCCGCTAGCATTATTGTTGTTGAAATTCTCTGCGTTTAAAAAAGATACTTTTGTGGTTTGCCCCACCCAATTTCAAAAACCCCTTCACAGCCACATCTGCTCGCTGGTTATAGATTGACTCCTTTCTTATCCACTCCTGCCAGTACCTGCTCTTGGCTGAGGGGACAAGCTCAATCTCCCCAATGACTGCAGAGTCCCTTGCAAACCTCTCAAGGCCTTCAAGTGTGAAGGCCCTGTTAGGCAAAACCATATTAGACATAACACTGTTACCATGCTCTTTTTCATAGGCAGGGTTTTCAACAATCCTGATGTTGTGCTTTTCTTTCAGAAGATAGTAAGGCGCCCCATGCTTCTCCCTTATCACACTGTAATCTGCCTTATTCCCTGGCATTTGCTTGAGGTTGTTATCACTTAGATCCCCTGTAACAAGAATCTCGTTATCCAGATTATAGATGAAGTGAGAGCAGTTCTCTGGTATAAACACAATCTCTCCAGGCCCAGATATAATCAGCTCGGTAACTCCATCCTTGCATATCATTGTGCCGCAGACACCATGATAAACCTGATAGACTTCGCGAGTCTTCTGAAAGTGGCCCACGTTCTTGTTAAACTCGCTTCCAAGCGGAGAGGCTGAGAATACTGTCAGGTTGTGCCATATGCCGCTGGCAATCATATCATCCCGATCCCTTTTAAAGCAGAGGGCCTGAAGGCCAAAGTAGGTGATCTTCTCTCCTGAGAGCCTGTCCCTCAGCACAGGGGTCATGTCTGCTAGCTTCTTTGCCTTTTTAACCTCAAAGCAGAGGTCATCAGCAAGCCTTATGTTTGAGTAAACCTCATCCCCTTCCCACACCCATCGCTCTGCTACTGCTATTGGGAGCCCTGAGAACTGTGTAAGCTGTATCATAGTTATTGGTATGGATGCAGAATTTAAATACATTTCCTTCACAGGTTTTATAAAGTATTGCCTAACCTCTAGTGTGAGATGAATCGCTACCTCAATTTTGTCATCAACGCCTTGGACAGGCGCCTCAGCATGCTCGTATTCTTTGTAACAGCCAGGTGCAACTCCTCTTGTAGGGGCTGTTTCTATTGGAAGTCACTGAACAAGGGCAGGGAGTTAAGGCTTGCTGAGATCAGGCGCATATCAGATGGCCTTGGCAGGATCAGGGCCCTGCTTGTATCAGGGGGCGAGCCGTTTCTCAGGGATGACC
>PEYS01000018.1 GCA_002763335.1 Candidatus Woesearchaeota archaeon CG08_land_8_20_14_0_20_47_9
CTCGCATGGTAGTCTCCTCCTCTTGTCTGGTAGTGCCCAACAGGCTTTGGAAATGAGGTAACTATATTTCCATTCTCGTCATAGTGCCTGACTGCCAGCTCTGTTATCTCAAGGTCAAATGGTATGTGCTCCTCAATGATGAGCTTCTCTCCGCTTCCGCGAGCTTGCGTAGTTGCTTTTTTAAACGCAGCTTCGGTGTCCTTTTCACTCTTTATAAAGCTTGATGCATGGCCTGAACTGTCCATTATGGCCTTTGACCAACAGGGATAACCTAGCTTCTCGCAGGCTTCCCTCATCTCATCAAGTGTCGTGACATACTCGTACTTTGATGTCTCAACACCTGCCTTCTTTGCGATAATCTCTCTAATGCGTTCCCTGTGCATTGCAGCGTGTGTTGCAGCAGCATTCGGGATCACATTATAACCCTCCTTCTCAAGATCAAAGAGCAGGTCAAGGTTAATGGCCTCTATCTCAGGCACTATTGCATCCGGCTTTTCCTTCTCAACTATGCTTCTTAAAAAGCCTGCATCCTTCATGTTGCCTGCATATGACTTATGGGCTACCCCAAAACCAGGGGCATCATCATACCTGTCCACTGCCACAGCATAAAAGCCGAGGCGCTGGGCCTCAATGATGATCTCCTTTCCAAGCTCCCCGCTGCCCAGGAGCATGATCTTTGTACGCCTGCTGCTTGTAGGTGCAAATATTGTATTCCTTAGACTGATTACCATTGTCATCCCCCCAAAGTTGTTGCGGTGTGTAATGAGGAGAGAGTTTATATAGTTTTTGATGGGAAGAAGGAGATGCCTTTTCCTGAAATTTTTGGGAAAATACAACAAAGCTCTTCCCACCATAAAATTTATATAGGTGACACCCACACTAACTAAACTAGATCATCATAAACCAAATAATAATCTCTCCTCTCTTTTACTCTTTTTTCTCTCAGAAGTCTGTATCCTAATGGTGATCCGCTATAAGGGTTAATAGCAAGTTGCTTTGGCAGTTTTTCTGCGATTACCTTATCTGCTTTTGGCCACTTGTCAAGTTCTCTTAAATAAGTATTGGTTCCAATTACTTTAAACATAAATGAGTCAAATTTCCTATCTATAACTATTTAACTATTCAGGAGACATTGTGTAGGTTCATTTATGGCAGACATGACAGGACAAGAGCAGGATATAAGGGAACGAATTGGGGTTATATACAGCACAGACCACTATGGTAATTATAAAGTCTTTGAGGTTGAGAAGAGTGAACTAATCAGAAAAGACTTGATTTTCTCAAATAGCTCTGGAGGCAAAGATATCTATGATAAAAAGCTAGGACTTGCTGTAGCAGTTGGTTTTAATTATAGAGGTATTAAGAGAGGCGTTCACGTATCGTTTGTTAAATATTATTGGAGATTAAGTGAAAAAGAGATTTCAGAGATCAAAGGACTGGAAGGGATAATCACTAGCCTTAAAAAAGAACTTGAAGAGATGGGACTTATGGTCTGACCAGCCTTATCACTACGAGTCTTGAATCTACTTATTGCAGGCAATAGTAAACAACAAATGTTTTATATTATACAATAAATCTTCTAATCAATGATCATATATTTTATTATATTCTACAAGGCACAAATCCTTATAAAAATGTAAACTCGGCAGTGGTGTTCACTTTTAACATAACTTTTGTATGATATAATAAATATTTTAATTAATAGTTACAAGTTTTATTATATTGTTTATAGTGTTATGTGTTTATAAATAAACTAACTTCATAGTAGTGAAGACAAGGCGCATAGGAAGAGCTGAACTATACAAACTTAATCTGAAAAGCCTGCTTGTGAAAAAGCTTATCGAGCTGGATAATCTTGTTTCTAAAGAGTTGATTAAAGGGGGTTAAAAACCAGGCTCTTAGGGTTTCAGTATAACACTAAACATTCGCATAATGTACCTTATGCGAACTTTTACCGTGGGATTTGCGAAAAAGAAGCCTAAAAGCGGAGGTTTTCCGGTCTCGGCAAGGGGCTCTCCGAGGATAAACAGGGAAAACCCATCAAAAAATGGCAAGTTTTGGGCTGAGAGGCTGGGGTTCGGGAGGGGAATTTGGGTCCAACAATAAGAAGGCATGTCAATTTACCCTATCAGTTACATCCCCACCTGTTAGATGCGGCCACTATGCCAGCCCCCACCCCACGTGCTATAGGCGGCAGAGACTAAATATCAGAAGAAGTCCCTGAATTTCTTAACAACAGGGTTGGCAAAATTAAGCCTGAACAAATCACAAATCCAGATCAAGATGACAGATAAATATCGTAATCATTGACTGAATATTTTAATAATGATAGTAATTGAGTCTACCAATAAATTTTTTAATCATTGATCAAAATATTTAATAATATAGATAAAAGTACACCAACTTACAAATCTGTATATTTACAGTAATAATAATTAGTAGTGACGCAGAATGATTAAAAATGAGTAGCAAATCTCATTAGTCATATCTCGATGGCAGGAGTAACAAATATTAGTTATTTACAAATACTGACACTTCGTCTACTAATAAATATCAGGTCATTTAAATACTCAAAAGTTCGTGGGTATAGCCCCGCCCTTTAGGGCGAGAACTTTTG
>PEYS01000134.1 GCA_002763335.1 Candidatus Woesearchaeota archaeon CG08_land_8_20_14_0_20_47_9
ATGCAGCATCAGCCTCCTCCAATACATGCCCTATACACCCTCATATACTCCCCTACAATCCTGCCCCACCCAAACCCTTCGGCAATACTACGCGATTCTCTACCCATCTCAGTAATGTTCTTGCGATTCAGCTTTTCCAGTGCTTCCCTGAGGCTGTCTAAGCTTCCTTTTCTGCATATAAAGCCGTTGTAGCCCTGCCTTACAAGCTCCCTTGTCCCCCCGACATCAGTCACAATCACTGGCAGCCCGCATGCCATTGCCTCTAAGAGTGAGATGCCTGATTCTATTCCTTGCGACGCGAGCACAAACACATCCGCAGCCTGCAAATGCACAGCTATTGCACGATGGTCTAGTCTTCCGAGGAATTTGACTTGGACATCGAGCTCTCTTGCCAGCTTCCAGAGCTCGTATTTCTGGTCTCCATCGCCTATCAGGGTTAGCTCGAACCTAGGCTGCTGGTATAGTGCCCTGATCAGGCTGTCATACCCCTTCCTTTCAATCAGCCTCCCAGTTGAGATCAGCCTTAGCTTGTACTGCCTCTTCCTAAGCTCGTCTTCCTCTGCTGGCTTAAACTCTTCAAGGTCTACCCCGTTGTGTATGACCTGGATATTGCAGTTTAGTGTCTTCAGCGCCAGGTTTTTGAGGCCTTCAGAGTTTGCAATAACCTTAGAGGCATTCCTCCACACAATCCTTGAGACAGGTTTAAGAACAAACCTGTCAAGATTGCTCAAACGAGCATTATAGCCAGGGACATCACTGCCTCGCAAGGCAACAATGTAGGGCATCTTACCCTTTAGCCTATACCCTATAAGCCCTGATGGCCAACCAAACCAGCAGTGGCAGAGATCATAATGCTCTTTTCCCGCAAGGTCAAGAGCAAACTCGTATGCCTTGACACCCCAGAGCGATATCTCGGGCATTGTCCAGTGGTCAAGCTTCTTCTTATGTATATTCAGCCTGAATATCCTTTTATTGCCTGCTTCAAGGGTCTCAAACTGGTTAGAGGGCGATGATGTCACCAGATCAACCTGTACATCAGGGTATTTTGCCAGCTCCTTGAGCATGTAAAAGCAGGCATTAGCAGCCCCCCCGCCAATAGGTGGGTATTCGTAGTTGAGCATGAGTATCTTCATCACTATCACAATGCCCTTGATTCTTTATAAATTAATCTGAAAAGATTATCCCCTCAATAAGAATACCCCTTTTTAAGGCCTGAGCCCTGACAATCAGGAGCTGGAGTTACTTATAAAGGTTGCTGCCAGGTTTAGTAGAGTTACTATATACGCACTCAAAGGAAAAATCCAGCCATGGCGCAGGCTCGGCGGGGGTTGCCCCCTTCGGGGTGGCGAGCAGGACATTTTGCGAAGCAAAATGTCCGTCTGCCGCCGTGGATGGCTGGATTTTTCTGACAAACAGCGTATACTTAACAAGTTTACTTAACACTACCAGAACATTTATAAATAAAATAATCTTACTGGTAAGATAATCTTAATAAGACATGAATCAGGAGGTTCAGAGAATGGAAAAAATTGAGGTTACAAGTATGAGTTCTAGGGGTCAGGTGGTTATACCTCAGGCTCTCAGAGAGAAGCTCGGACTTAGCCCAGGAGAGAAGTTTATAGCTATAGGAGAAGACGACATGCTTATTCTTAAGAAGCTTGAAATGCTCTCGTTTGAAGGATTTGATAGGCTTCTTAAGAAAACAAGGGCTTTTGTCAAAAAGAGAGGGCTGACTAAGACAGATGTAAAGGAAGCAATTAGAAAGGCGCGGGGGAAATGAGAGTAGTCTTAGACACAAACGTGTTTATCTCTGGTATTTTCTGGAGTGGAAATTTTTGTTCCCAAATTATTGACGCTTGGAGAAAGAGGAGTTTTGTTGTTACCGAGGAATTAAAATCGTTAAACCTGAAGAGTTTCTAGAAATCCTGGAAAGAGCCTCTTAAATAGTGCCTGATGACGAGAACCCCTTTTTAAATGGGTTTGATCTGTCAAGCTTTGCTGCCTTGCCCCACCCAGATCAGTCCTGAGTCTTCAGCTTTGAGTAAGCAAGCCCTCAAGACTCAGAGCTCAAAGCTCAAGACTGATTAGCTCAAGACTTCCCAGCCCTGCTCTTCAAATCCTTAATCAACTCCTCTAGTGTTTTAACAACCTCCTCAAGTCTTACCTCCATTTCACTGGGTTCGATTTCAAGATCACCTAACTTGTTCAGATTGATTGTTAGGCTAACAAACTTCTTTGCTAGCTTCTTTGGGAGACAAAACACCATATTTTCTATCTCATCATAATCAGCAGGGCTGATCTTCCACTCTTCTCCACTCAACTCTCTCCCGGCTATGGCGCTAATCCTTTGCAGGAACTCTTCATCACTTAGATCAGGCGACTTCTCGCTGATCTCTTCTGTCTTCTGAAACGCCAGAGTCATGGATGCATGCATCTTCTCCAGGAAATTAATTATCTTGGGAATATCTGGCTCTCGCTTTTTTGTATGCAACCTCATTATCGAGTAAAAGGCATCAAAGTTATCCAAGAGCTCCTGCGGGTCAAAATTCTCGAAATCGTCATCGTCAAGTAACTCTGCCTCATCTTCCGGAGCCACCCTTTTACCGAAGATACTTAAAAGTTCGTGGGTTGCTCGCGCTTTAGGGCGAGAA
>PEYS01000145.1 GCA_002763335.1 Candidatus Woesearchaeota archaeon CG08_land_8_20_14_0_20_47_9
AAGCCAGAATTAGACGCATTAGCACAAACGTCTAATCAGAAACATCACAGCCGACACAACCACGCCGAGCATGTACACAAACGAGGCGTAAACCACACTACCTGGCTAACTTTCAGACTTTCGACCAGCGTTTAAAGAACAATCTCAGTAACAGCTTTCTATCTCTTGACAGCAAGCACAGCCTTTCAATGGGTGATCTGAGGGCTTACAGGAAGTTCATGTCAGAATGGCTTGGCGCTGGCGAGACAGGCGAACAGAACGCAGGAGGTGACTGCCACAGGGTATGAGGGCAATGCCGTATCTCTTGTAACGGTCAATCTCTTCATCAGACACTGGCAGATCAGACCCATAATATTTTATCTCATAATCGCTGTCCCCAACCGGTAGATTGATATCAGAATCAGGTATGTAAAAAAGCCTTACAGTACCATCTCTTTTATCCCTAATCTGCATAAAGGTCTCTCCGACAGGTAACGAAAATCTGCTGCTCGGGGCTATCCCCGACTTAAAAGTCGGGGCTTTACGCCCCTCGCTTCGAAACGCAGATTTTCGGACTCAAAAGTTCTCGCCCTAAAGGGCGGGGCTATACCCACGAACTTTTGAGTATTTTTTGCTGTTGAGGCGGGTAATTGCTGACCTGTTTACAACCGTGGATTCTGCCATTCAAGCCCCTGCTCAAGGCACTCCTTTGCCTTATTTGGCTGCATGCCCAGGCATACGAGCAGGCTTGCAAGGTCAGCTGGGGAGCGCAGGTCATAAGGCTCCTGGGCAAGTGATGCAAAGACGCAGCCAAGCTTGTGCTTCCTGTAAAGGTTGATGTTCTGGGCCATCCTCCCCATTATCACAGCAGGCTCCCTTGCCTTTAAGATGTCCTGGAATGAGAAGCCGAAACAGATGTTGTTCTCAGCAGCAATCCTACATGAAGGCTCATCCACACCTGCATTGCGCTGGAATATAAAGTCATGCCTTGGGCTCAACTCAAAGCCAAGAACAAGCGTGTTTCTCATTGCAGGGCTTATCCTCTCAGGGCGCTTTAATGAGAAGATTATTGGCGATCCTGTTGAGCGCCCCTTCTTAATCTCATTCAGAGAGCTGGTGATTATTGCAGGCTGAACATCAAGGCAGGTGTTGCTAGTCTTAGACCCATTTTTTATTTTCCTTATCTGCTCTGTTCCCCTAGCCTTCCAATCCTTTAGCGTGTACCCCAGGTAGAGTCTTGAGTAGCTGAGTCTTAAGGCCATGTCAATAAGCTGTTTTTCATTCCCCCTAGGCAAAACAATGTCTGAAGGCATCACTCTAGCACCAGGCTCTGGTTGTTCTGCATCAGGTGAATCCCCTTTCCAAGCTCATAACCCATCTCTGATGCCAGCTCTGAGAGGGCAGAGCACATTGATATATCGCCATGGGCAGGGATTATGTGCTTGGGCCTGACTGTATTTATCAGATCGCGGTGATCCTCCCTTGAGGCATGGCCTGATACGTGAATGTCCTTGAATATGCGCACGCTCTGTTGCTTGAGCCTGCTCTCAAGCACCTCACGATTTGCAATGTTCATCGCATTGGGTATAATATTGCAGGAGAATATGACCCTGTCATTCCTGCTGAAGCTGAACGGGAGCTCATCATTAACCATCTTTGTAAGTACTGAATCAGGCTCGCCCTGGTGGCCTGTTACGATAAGGAGGTATTTTGACTTGCCATCCCTTACAACCCTCTTCAGGTAGCGCTTTATCTTACTCCTGTACTTTACCATGTCAGCATCCTTTGAAAAGTTCACAAGCCCTATGGTCTCTGCAGCGTTGATGTACTTCACCAGGCTTCTGCCCAGGAAGGCGATCCTCCTGTCTAGCTTCTTTCCGAATTCTACAATGCTCTTAAGCCTCGCGATATGGGATGAGAATGTTGTTACAATGACAGCCTCGTCACGCTGCTCTATGCCTGTCATCACATCACGGAGCATCTCCCTCGCAACAGCCTCTGATGGCGTCTTCCTTGCATAGTTCGCCCTTGTGCCGTCAACAATCATCACCTTTACAGAGCCACTCTCTCCAAGCTCCTCCAGGCGCTTCATGTTCGGCTTCTTGCCTATGATCGGGAAGCTGTCAAACTTGAAGTCATTAGCATAGAGCACAACGCCTTCAGGTGTGTGGAGGGCGACCATCACTGTCTGTGGGGTTGAGTGGGTTGCATTTATGAACTCCACCTTTAGCTCGTCAGATAGCCTGAGGGTAGAGTTTACGTTGAGGACCTTTATGGGGTTCCTAAGCTTCATAGCATTGTCCTTGACCATGACCCTGATTACCTCAGCAGTGTAGGGTGTGCAGATTATAGGGGCATTGTAGCTGTTTGAGAGGAAGGGCAATGCGCCTACATGATCGAGGTGAGCATGGGTAGGTATTATCGCGCACACCCCCCTTCGCACATCCCTTAATATGCTGTCGTCAGGTATTGCGCCTACCTTTCTTAGCTCTGCTGTGCTCCCCTGGTCAATGTCCTCATCGCCCTTGAAGCTAATATACCTATCCAGGTGTAAGCCCATGTCAAACACGACAATCTGCTTGCCATAGCGCACAGCAGTCATGTTCTTCCCTACTTCATTGTAACCGCCTATTGCAAATACTTCGATTGCCATAAAACAGGGTGTTACTTGAGGGGGTATTTATATATTTGGAAAACCTTGAGGGACTGGACTTAGTTGAGGGCTTTGAATACCGAGGGCGAGTTAGGAAGTCGAGGCTATTCAAAGTTTTCAGTTTAATATTTGCTATTTTGTCCCTATAAAGTGGAAACCAGCGGCTGCGGTCACTGCTATCTTCACTTAATCAGAAAATCTTCCGAAAATATTTAGTAAAAATTCATTAATGCAGATTAAATTTATATAGAGCCAATGATGCTAGAAGCTGGGGATGGGAAAAGAAATGAGCTTTGCAGATAAGGTATTGCTATCAATCAGAAATGTGGTCAGAGAGGTGGATAACGGCTCTTCAGAGCATGATGTGAGGTACAGGTTCGTTAAATACTTTATCGAGGGGGTTCTTGGGTATGAGTCAAAACTTATTAAGTTGGAGAAGAAAAGAGCAGATATAACAATTGTAGACGAGAACAATTTTGCAGTAACGAAAATCTGCTGCTCGGGGCTATCCCCGACTTAAAAGTCGGGGCTTTACGCCCCTCGCTTCGAAACGCAGATTTTCGGACTCAAAAGTTCTCGCCCTAAAGGGCGGGGCTATACCCACGAACTTTTGAGTTATTAAAATTGAGACGAAACGGCCAACAGAGAGCATAGATAAAACTCAACATGAGGAGCAGGCTTTTAAATATGAGGAAGCAACTACTAGGTTTATAGGTTTAACCAACTTCTTGCAATTCAAACTATGGGAGATTAAGAAAACAGGGAATGAATTGAAGGTGAGCCTTGATTTTTCTAAGCTCCTAGAACAGGGTAAATCAGGGGACAACTTGACTGGCGAAGAAAAGAGCCAGATACTGTTCTTAAACAACCTGACTAAAGAGACCCTCTTTGACCAAAGCAGATACGAGAAATTTAATGAAAACTATGCGAGAATAGACATAACAAAAGAAGCATGTTTTAGAAATCTTCTTGACAGATTAAATTTCATAGCTGACAATCTACTTCTAGGCTACACCCTCAAAGCATTTGGCGAGTACAAAGAAGGTTACAACAGATACTTGGCTGAGTTCAGCAGGGCAGAGACAGAGTCAAAGAATAACAGAGGGAACCATGAACTGAACCACAGCATAGCAAAATTCAAGCAGAAACTAGAGCAGAAATACGAGAAATACAAAACCTTCTCAGGCTACTATCTCTGGAAGGAATACTCTGGAAAAGAGAAAGTTAGTGATGACGAGGTAAAAGAGATTTTCTGCAAAGAGACAATATACGTTTTCCTTAACAAACTACTGTTTTTGAGGATTTGTGAGGACAAAGGGTTTCTTGAGAAAAACATCTCAAATGGCGGTATCGAAGAATTAAGGTCTGTTCTGAAAAAAAGATTTGAGAAAGACGTTTTAAACAAGGAGATATTAAAACTAGCTTTTGAAAGCGCAAAAGGCTTATACTCTCATTTCTATGAGACTGGCATCCTGGACTGGTTCAGAACAGGAGATGGTGAATTAAACGAATTGCTAAATAGGGTTTTATGGATTCTAAACCAGTTTGACTTTACGCATATTGATAGGGACATATTAGGAAATCTTTATGAAAAATATCTGTCAAGAGAAGAGAGGAAAAGATTAGGAGAGTTCTACACGCCAACAGAAGTTATTGATTATATCTTGACATCTGTCGGATACACATACAGCTATGACATAGAAACTAAGGATTTGCTTGACCCTGCTTGTGGTTCAGGAGGGTTCTTAGTTAGGGCAACAAGAAGATTGGTCAGCAGGTATTTAATGAAGTTTGGTAAGACTGATAAGAAAGAACTGAGAAACCCAAAGAACTGGAAGGAAATTGTAAGTAGGCTATCATCGGATGAAGCAAAAATAATTCTAGAATCTGTTCAAGAACACATATACGGACTGGATATTAACCCATTCGCCTCCCACATAGCGGAGATGAACCTACTGTTTCAAATAATTGACCTATACCAGAAGATCAGGGAGAACTACCCAGACTATAAGTTCAGAAGATTTAAAATCTATAGAACCGACTCATTGGAAAAGCCAGTGCAAAAGCAGATCTTGGATTACAGCTATTCAGCCTTTCTAGAGGAGCAAGAGGAAATAGATGCAATCAAAAATAAGAAGTTTGATTTTGTTGTTGGGAACCCGCCGTATGTTAGGGTGCAGTCTCTGGATTATAAAATCAGAGAATATTACAAAGAGAATTATAAATCTGCATACAAACAATTCGACTTATATGTGTTATTCATCGAAAAGGGAATAAACTGGTTAAAAGACAATTCTAAGTTAGGTTTTATCACTTCCAATAAATTCATAAAGAGAGAATATGGGAAAGGGATAAGGAGCTTAATAACCAATAGAGGTCAACTTACTCAACTAACAGACTTAACATCAATAAAGGTCTTTAAAGATGCAACAAATGATCCTGTGATAGTTATTTTCTGTAATAGTTTAACTCCAATGACCTTGAAATATGCTGAGATTCAGAGATATAAAGAAGAGATTTTAAATCATACACTATACCACGGTAATAAAGAGGACTATTCTGATTCCTTTGTGAGAATTATTCGTATCGCAAATAAAGACTTGATAGAAAACAATTGGAGGGTTGTAAGTAAGGAAGAACAAAGATTACTTGATAAGATAAACAAAAATAGTCTCTTGTTAAGAGATTTAGTGACTGGAATACACGAAGGGCTAATAACTGGCGCAGATGATATTTTTATTGTAGATAAAAATATTATTAATAAAGCCAGATTAGAAAAAGAATTACTTCGACCGGTACTTAAAGGAAAAGAAATAAGACGTTATTCGATTAGAGAAACTAATAGGGCATTAATATTCCCTTATAAAATTGAAAATGAAAAAACACAACTTTTATCTGAGGACGAAACGAAAATCTGCTGCTCGGGGCTATCCCCGACTTAAAAGTCGGGGCTTTACGCCCCTCGCTTCGAA
>PEYS01000029.1 GCA_002763335.1 Candidatus Woesearchaeota archaeon CG08_land_8_20_14_0_20_47_9
TGCAGTTCAAGAATTTCATCCACTTTCTTTATAATCAGGTCAGCGATTTTCTTTTCTTCAGATGTGTCTGGGAGTTTGATTGGAAAGGCATCAGTATATTGTTTCTTATAAGTGTACCATCTGCCCCTTACAAACGGGCTTATTTGTTTTATATAGAACTCCAATAGTTTAGAATTTAATAGCCCTAGTAGATAGTGGTAATTGAGTTTTTCTTTGAATTTATCCTTAACAACAATAATGTAGCAACTATCTAGGCAATAATACCCATCATTATCGAGAGTGAAATTATTAGCATCTGATATGCTAGGAGTGATTATTTTTGTTGCTTCAAATATTTTACTAGAGACTGGTTGCTCAATTTCATACCATTGCATATCTGCTCTTTGTTTGAATTGTGCCCTACTGCTTAGTTTTGATTTAAAGTCTGATAGAAATGTTTTGGTATTAGAGTAATTGTTTAAATCCAATCCATTAGTATATAAAACATATTTGTCCCTAAATATGGTTTGATATTTCTTGACATCTTTACCTCGTAAACATTTTTTATAGACATCCTTTTCTATTCTATTGGTTTTTATGGTATTTGTATCAACAATAAAAGCATCATTGAGTCCAGTTCGCATTCCTGCAAAGTTATCGCATAAATCTTTTAACTTATAACCACAAACAGAATCTACTTTCTTCTTTATTTTTATTAATTCTTTTGAAGATAGACTCCACTTATCATCGCTTAAGTCGTCTTGCCTGACATCAAATATCTGTACATAATTATCATTATAAAATGAATTTCTATACTTCGTATAAATATATAATAGCGGTTTATCAATAGCCGCAATTTCATCTTTAGCTAAGATTGTTTTTATAGTGTTGTACGCCTTTTTGATTTTTGATACGCTTATAATACAAGTATAGTTTCTTGCACCTTTGAATATTTTGATATCTCCAAAATCGATTATGAAATTAATATTTACATTTGCTACTAAGAATCTTCTAAGTTTCTTTCCGTAATTGGCATTTATGAATTTATTTGAGGTAATGTAGCTTAAATTGCCTTTATCTTTTAACCACCGAAGCCCCCTCATAATAAAAAAAATATACAAATCAGCCCTACCTTCAAACACATTTGAGTATTCTCTTCTTAGAGTTCTTTCTTTGTATTCTATACCTATTTCCTCCTGTCTAACATACGGTGGATTACCAACAACAAAATCAAACTTCTTTGTCTTGATTGCATCTACTTCTTCCTGCTCTTCCAAAAATTTCAAGTGATTGCCAAAGTCAGTTACGGATTTCTGTCTAGGCAACTCTAAGGAATCTGTCTGATAAATTTTGAATCTTTTCAATTTATAATCTGGATATTTTTCCTTTACCTTTTGATATAAATCTATTACTTGAAATAGAACATTCATTTCTGCAACATGACAGGCAAATGGGTTAATATCAAGCCCATATATATGTTTCCGAATCGCCTCGAGAATTATTTCTGCTTCATCCGAGGATAACCTGTTTACAATCTCTTTCCAGTTCTTTGGGTCTCTTAATTCTTTTTTATCAGTTTTTCCAAATTTCATTAAATATCTGCTTATCAGCCTTCTGGAAGCTCTTACCAGGAAGCCACCCGAACCACAGGCAGGATCAAGCAAGTCTTTGGTTTCAATATCGTAACTGTATGTGTAGCCGACCGATGTCAAAATGTAATCAATAACTTCTGTTGGTGTGTAAAATTCCCCTAACCTTTTCCTTTCCCCGCTTGGCAGATATTTTTCGTAAAGATTGCCTAAAATATCCCTATCAACATGAGTAAAGTCAAACTGGTTTAAAATCCATAAAAATCTGTTCAGCAGTTCGTTTAATTCCCCGTCCCCTGTTCTGAACCAATCTAAAATTCCAGTCTCATAAAAATGGGCATAAAGTCCCTTAGCACTTTTGAATGCCAGCTCCAAAAGCTCCTTGTTTATAACACCACTCTCAAACCTCTTTTTGAGCATCTCTCTGAGTTCTTCTATTCCACCATTAGAAATATTCTTTTCTAGAAAGTTTTTGTCTTCGCATATCCTTAGGAATAATACTTTATTGAGCAAGATATAGATTGATTCTTTGCAAAAAAATTCTTTAACTTCATTATCTGAAAGCTGTTCTTTTCCAGAATATGATTTCCATAAATAGAATCCGCCAAATGTTCTGTACTTTGAATACTCTTCTTCTATTCGTTGTTTATATTTTGCTAGACTATAATTATTTTTCTCATTTTTAGGTGCCTCTCCCAATTTTTTCAATTCATCTTGATATTCGCTGTATCCTTCTTTGTATTCTCCGAATGCCCTTAGCGTGTAACCTAAAAGCAGATTATTTGCTATGAAATTCAACCTGTCAAGAAGTTTTCTAAATCCTACATCTTTTGTAATGTCTATTCTTGCGTAAGTTTCATCAAATTTCTCATATTTGCTTGGGTCGAACAGGGTTTCTTTGGTTAGGTTATTCAAAAACAAAATCTGGCTTTTTTCTTCAGAAGACAAATTCTCAATCGGCTTTCTCTCTTCCAAGATCTTAGAAAAATCAAGATTAAGCCTTAATTCGCTTCCAGTTTTCTTGATTTCCCATAATTTAAACTGTGAGAAATTTGTCAATCCTATAAACCTTGTCGTTTCCTCTTCATATTTAAAGGCCTGTTCCTCGTACTGTGGCTTCTCTATGCTTTCAGTTGGTCTTTTTGTCTCAATTTTGATAACAGCAAAATCGTTTTCATCCACAATAGTCAGATCAGCCTTCTTCTTCTCCAACCTGATATGTTTTGGTTCATGACCAAGAGCCCCCTCAACCAAATATTTTACAAATCTATATCTGGTATCATACTCGGATGAGCCTTTCTCTATTTCTCTAGCTATGCTTTTAAACGCCCTCAATACATTCTCTATAAAGTTATCTTCCCCACTCATTCCTTGTACCCCCTTTACCACGCTACGAATAACTGCATGTAAGCTTATCTACTCTTCATTGACAAACTGGACTATTTAACTTTAACCAATCAAAAACCGAAGGATTTTCGCCTTGACCTTTTCGTAACTCAATAGAGACTAAACGATATGTACCTTAGACCACCAAGATAGACAAGAAGCAGATAGAGCACAACAATCCCGATATTTATCATTAGCCCCTTCTTCATCCTCTGCTTCTCACCAGCAGTGAAGAGAAAGAGCATAAAACTGATAGCAAGGTAACCTCCAAGGTGAGCCAGCCTCCCAACATTGTCAGCAGGGCTTGGCCTTATTATGCCGCTGATGTCAGTGTAGATCTGCAAAAGCCCAAGCACAGCGACTGGTATTAAGCCCAGCACCAGGGTTAATGGCCTCAGGAGGATTGCAGCTGCCACAAGCCCCATTATGGCCCCTGAAGCACCCAATGAAACAATGTCCTTGGATGCGAAGAGAGCATAGATGGTGTTGCTGAAAACAGCTGAAAAGACGCCTGCCCCAAAGTATATCAGGGCAGCCCTAAAATGCCCGAGCTCCCGCTCAACAACCCTGCTGAAGATATAGATGCCAGCCAGGTTAGCAGCAAGATGATATATGTTTGCGTGCAGAAACATCGAGCTGAACGATGATATGGCAATCCACTTGAAATCCAGGGCCTTAAAGTATAGGCTATGCAGCATGAGCTTATCTAAAAGCCCCGGGTCTAAAAAGAGGGAGAGCAGGAAGGCCATGGTGTTTGCAACAAGCAGGAATATAGCAAACCTTGCCTGTATAAACCACTGAAAGCATGTTCCTAACGGGGCATGCAGGTCCCTAGCCACCATAGCAATATTCTGGCTTACCAACCCACGCTTATGAGATGCCCTGGCAAAGAGGAGGTTTAAGAGTGCCATAAGCAGGTGATAGATGACCTTAAATGGTGTGAGTAGCAGCAGTAAGAGTAGCCTGGCTACGATTTTATAATCCGGCTCAACCTCGCGCCTTCTCGCTTCAGTCTCTAAGAAGCCCACGCGTTGTTTTAGCTCAGATGTTGGCTCACGCCTTAGCCAGTGTGTAACCAGTTTTCTCCTACGCTCTTTTTTTACTCGAAGCATTATGCCTCCCTGAATTCAGCGCGAGGCTGTTTTTAATAGCCTATGCAGCCCCCTTGCGATCTTGTTCTTAAGCCCTTCGATGGAGGCATCGTTTATAATAGTCATGTCAGCCATTGCAATAGGGCCTGCCTTGTGGAGGTTCTCGATCTCAGCAATGTCACGCTTTATAACATCAGCTTCTGAGAGGGGACGCATATTCTTACCCTTATCAGATGCGCTGCCTGAGCGGGATATTAGTCGAGCATACCTCAGCTTTGGCGGAGCGTATATCGCCATAACAAACAGGTTCTTTGGATAGCGCTCCCTTAGGAAGATGTACTCCTCCCAGCTGTAGAGCCCATCTATAACAACATCACCTGACTCGAGAGCCTTGTCTATCTTCGAGGCATTGAGCTTTGCAAATGCGTGCATGCCGTGCTCAGCCCTGAGCTTCTCCCTTATCATGCGCTCATTTTCCTCGTTAATCTCAAGACCCCTTGCCTTAAGCTCGTCAATAGTGATCTGCCCGAAGCGTATCCTCATAAAACCCTTGCTCTCAATAAACTGCGCTGCCTCTGTCTTCCCTGCCCCTGCCATGCCGACAATAGCCAGTATCACTAAACCTCACCTCATGCAAGATCAATGCCTCCTGAAGGCAATGCCCTTATTATGCTGTCAAGATCCCCGCCAAGGGCCTTTTTAATCTTTTTGGCTGCATCACTCGCTTTTAACCTGCCCTGTCTTATTAAGATTACCTTCTTGCAGTGTTTCTCTACTGCATTCTCAGGCCCGCACATTGGTCTGCCATCAGAGTCTATACCAATCGCAAGCGCCAGCTCCGGGGAGTGATGCCCCTTCTTACCGTAGATCATAAAGGCTCCCTTTGTCAGGTACTCCCCTGCTCTTGGCGTCAGGGAGATCTGCTCAGGCCTAAACATGGACACCCCCAGAACAGTCAGCCCCAGCTTCCACGCTCTGGAAAAGGCTGCTGTTGCCTGCGCAGCCTCAGCAATGCTGGCTTCGGGTATCTTCTTGCCCTCAGCCTTTATGACGATGAATGGGGCCCCTGTGATGTCTGCGTGGAAGACAAGGTCATCATTGTTAAGATGCTTCTTTATGAGGATATCATTTGTTGTCTGGTCCCTGCCGCCAATAACAAGAAGGCTGTCAGAGCTTATAAACCATCTGAACTTTTCGTACCACTGCTTTGGCGCAGCAGTCTTCTTATCACGCCTCTTTTGCAGCTCTCTCTCCTCAGCCTTAAGCTGCTTTTCCTCCTCTTTCTCGAGTAGCTTCTTACTTCTTTCGAGTGCTTCAAGGGCCCCTGCAAGCTTATGCTTGGCCTTCTTAGCTGCCTCAAAGTAGTCTGATGCATTCTCCTCGAGGCTCTTCTTGAGGTCAAGAACAATCTCCGCCATTAAAAGGGGCTAAAGTAGAGTTTGTTTTATATGTTTTGCGAAAGAAAACTTTGAATACTCCGCCTTCGCCTGCGGCTCGGCTACGTAGTCAAGGTTTTCTTATGTCGAAACTGCAAGCTTTGGTTTAAAGGTTGTTCTCAAGACTCATAGCTGAAAGACATAAATATCAGCATATCCTCCCAATCTGTGATGAGAGCAGCATTTCTCAACAGCCTTATATGCCCTGACTGCGGCAGTGGACTCAGGATTTACGCAGCAGGGAAGAAGGGAGATGTAGTTGATGAAGGCGTGTTGTACTGCATATCCTGCAAACGCGCATACCCGATAACAGAAGGCGTGCCAATACTGCTTGATGATGAGAGGAAGCGCAAGTGGGATGCACAGCTTCTCTCAGCAATGCTCCCATCAATCAAGAACAGGCTAGTTTCGGGGCTTGTGGAGGGCATGATTGCCCGCATAAAGAGCCTTGATACAAGCTCAGGCTGGGAGTGGGATGATGTTAAGCACTGGCAGGGGGTGTACGAAAAGCAGCTATCAGAATCAGGGCGCCTAGACCAGAAGAACCTCCGCTATTTCCAGAGAAGGCAACTTCTCGGCAGGCTTGCAAGGCTGAAGGAGAATGCTATTGTGCTCGAGATCGGCTGTGGATCAGGCATTACAACAAGCAGGCTCTTTAACTTCAGAGAGAGCCATGCACTCTACATTGGCACAGATATGTCAATGAATGCGATACGCCTGAACAAGAGGACCATGAACTACGAAAATTCAGAGTACATACTATGCGCAGGCGATAACCTTCCGATAAAAAACAACCACCTTGATTACCTGATCATATTTGGAGTGATGCACCACATGCCTCAAAAAGCCAGGGTTCTTGACATTGTAAAGGCAAAGGTGAAGCAGGGAGGCATTATTATAACTCATGAGGGGATTATAAAGCCGAGACCAATTCCGCGCTTTATGGAGGGCAGGATTTTTGGCAAGATCAAGGACAGCGCCCATGAAGAGCGCATAAAGCTTAGTGACTTAGAGGCAGCAGTGAAACGCACAGGAAGGGTAATTGCGAGAATGGAGACGATGAGCCCACTCATGGAGTTGGTGTATGCTGCCTTCCCGCAGCTAGCAAAGGGTGAGAGGAATTACAGCACTTACAAGATAATCGCTGCAATTGACAGGCTTTCATCAAGAACACTCGGCAGAATCTTCAGAAGCATGAGGGGTGAGGAGTGGCTGTATGTGGTGAGGAATGAAGAGTGAAAAAAAGCGGTTGGTTATTGGTCATTAGTGGTTGGTTGTCAGCATCCAGTCACCAGACATGAGACCTGAACTCTGAGAGCGAGCTCTCAAGACTCATAGCTCAATGCTCACAGCTGTTTTTGGGGTGGGGGTTGGCGAGGGCGTTTAAGCGCATTGAACATTGGGCGGGGAAGCTACTAAAGAATTTTCTTTGCAATAAGAATATATAAAGGTAAACAATCTCAGCCCAGGTTATGACGAAGACCATCAAGCTCATCTTCTTTGACATGGAGGGCACCCTGTTTAAGAAGGTTGTAAAGAGCCCTGAGGGCAATGTAGCTCCGAGTGCATGGATGCTCCTTGCGCAGCATCTTGGTGAGGAGGCACTGAAAGAGGAAGAGGAAACACGCGAGAAGTGGACTGCTGGCCTGTACAAGGGCTATGTTGAGTGGATGGAAGAGACTATAATGATATACAAGAAATATGGGCTTAAAATGGATTTCTTTGACAGGGTTATGAGCTCTATTGAGTATCATCCAGGTGTGCACGAAACCTTTGAGGAGCTTAAAAAGCAAGGTTATAAGACAGCCCTGATCTCTGGCGGCTTTAAGGCGCAGGCAGATCGTGCTCGGTGTGACCTAAGGATTGACCATGTCTTTGCAGCATGCGAGCTCTTCTGGACAGATGAAGGCAACCTCTTACACTGGAATCTGCTCCCATGCGATTACGAGGGCAAGCTCGACTTTATGAAGCTGATAATAAAGGAGCACGGGCTAAAGCCAGAGGAATGCGCATTTGTTGGCGATGGAAAGAATGACATACCACTTGCAAAGGCAGTGGGGTTGTCAATTGCGTTCAATGCTGACCCTGAGCTTCAGAAGGTATGCACACATGCAATAAATCAGCCTGATGGTAAGGAGGATTTTAGGGGAGTGTTGAGGATTATTGGGTGCAACTCCCTCCAGGGGCTGTCAAGCTTAAGGTACAGCGATATTGACAAAATGGAAAAAGAAAAGGGATCAGCCCAAATCTTCGTTGATACTCTCAAGCGTTTCAGATATATCTGATATGTCCTCGCTTACATCCACAACAGCTTCTTGCGCTTCTTCTTCGGACTTAATATCTTCTTCATGGTCGACTGACTTGCATCCGCTTATGAGAAGCAGAAGCAAGATAACAAGGCAGAATGCAATAATTCTTCTAAACATTATGGAACACCCCCTATTACATCTTTCTCACTGGAGATTCGAATTTCAACGTCGTCTATCAAAAACTCTGGGGTGATTGGTAATCCGGCTGTGTGGATTTCAAATCCAACTCCACCAGAGAGGAGAGGATTTTCAGTATCTTCATATTTATATAAAAGTTCATCGTCCATATAAACATTAAGAATATTATTATAACCCCTTATTTCAAGAGTGTGCCAATTCTCATCAAATCTAAAATGAGTATCATCAAGTCTTTGCCATCTCTCACCGACATGCTTGTTTAGATTATCCATCCCTTTGGAGATAGCGACAATATATCGACTCTGGCCATACCAAGCAGAAGTCCGTCTGAAGTCGACGTGCACCGAGCCCTCTATCCTCTTAAATCTAAATTTGAAGATATAATTACCCCATTCCCTCTGAAGGGTTGCATGCACAACACCATTTAATCTTAGAAATGTATTGCCATCTTCTACTACTGTGCTCCAGTTTCCTTCATCGCCATAAAAAATCCAATTTTTAGTCCCTTCTTCAAAATTATCTGTGAAAACTACTTCTCCCTCAACTTCAGGTCTTCTGATTATTTCTCTTGCTTCTTCATAATACTCTTCTGCAATGACGTTATAACAGTGCTTTTTGATGTCCTCGGCTCCTATCTTTTCACATATACTTTCATCTTTGCTTGTTTCCGCAGCTTTGACATAACACTTATCTTTTCTATTTGGTTCAGTTATTTTTACACATACACTGCTATCTCCTGTCTTTTCTGCAATGACTATGTAACAGTCATTCTTTATCCCTGGGTCAGTATATTTCTCACAATCTTCTACTGTGCTCATAGACTTCGGTATCTCGCAATGCGTGTAGATCTCACAGTTTCCGTACTTGCTAGGATCGGTCTGAGGATTGCCGCCTTCATTCTGGCAAACTTGCCATGCCTTTTCATCTTCTTCGGTGCATAGCTCAAACTCTGTTGACAGAGGTCTACCACAATCTGCTGGACACGACCTAGGTGATTCTTGGCAAGGACAGCCCTCAGCCATACACACTTTTCTCTGACAGATTTCATCACCGCACCTATCAACACATTTGCCTGGTTTAACTTTTTTTATTTCAACAATTTCGCTTCCAGAGCGTAACCATTCAACCATGTCGCCTTCACAATACTTTAGAATCTCTTTATTTTCACTTTTTGGATCAAGTGTTGCATAATTTTTTATCTTACAGATCATAAAGTGCCCCTGAGCCTCCATCTCCACTATGCAGACCTCGTTATCCAGGCCATGGATTTTAGATGTTATGCCAGCACTAAACACAACAGGTTCACAAAGTCTAAGCGCTTCTTCCCAGCATCTGTTATCACTACCGCAGTCTGTATAACCTTCTCTTGTTACATCAGTACCGCCTTCTACTTCTATCTTGCCACCAAGTATGATGTAAAGAGCATCTTGCATGATAACCTCTGACACATAGTTCAGATCATATTTTAACTCTCTTAAATCTTCTTTAGTCATCTCTCTTGCATTCTCTCTGAACTTTACCTTTATATCTTCAATCTTATCCAAAGCACTTGAAAATAATCCGGCAACTTTTCTAAACCTTGCAGCTTCTTCTTTATTCCCTCTATCTTCGTAATATTCAGCTATCGCCCTTACCTTAGTAGCTAGTTTGTCAAAATCAATCTTCAGGCTTTCAAGCTTAAGAGCTATTGCTAACAATGTTGCAGCAGAGGGCATTTCTTCTATTTCTTCATATTCTACCTCTTTTTTACCTCTTTTGACACAGTCAGCAAACATAATACATCCTTTTGAGTCCCTTTTTACCATAAGGTCTCCTTCTTCCATATCACAGTTTTTGTATGCCTCTTGCGGTACATCTTTAGGACACTCTTCTTCTGGATAAGTGCACGTAGTTACAGGGCAACCCATGTTATCAAAATGTTTAACAACTTCGCCGCCCGCTTCCATACACTCTTCTGTGATCTTTTTCTTTACTTCTACATCCTCAGCACATCTTTGTTCAGGTTCAGCTCTACGACATTTAATTGTGTCACATTCTCCTTTTCTTACTATCATCGGTTCAAGACCTTGATTAAGGCATGCCTTTTTTCTTGCTTCCAGTGCTTCAGGTGCAGGACATTTTCCGTCTCCATCTACCTCATACTCACACTCTATGAATTGGCATCCATAACGATCAGTTCTTTCAATCACCTTGCCGCCTGATTCTTCACACTTTTTTATAACGCCTTTTGGTATGACAGGACACTCTTTTTCACATTCAATCACTTCTACTCCGTTTTCAAGAGCGATCTTACGGCAATTATCTGGTATTGTTTCACAAGAATCACAATCCCAAACTGTGCAGCCATTTTCATCTTTTTTACTTGGGCAAAGACACTCTGATAAAGATTTCCCTTCACAATAATCAGCTCCACAGGTCATAGTGATAGGAATATTTGGGCACTTCTCTTTTGGTGGTTTTTTACAAGAGTCACAATCCCAAACAATACATCCTTTTTCATCCATTTTCTTTGGGCACTGATGTCCCTCATAGCACCACTGGTTTGTTGGAATTTGTGGGCACTCCTCTTCTGGCAGTATTTCACAAGCATCACAATCCCAAACAGGACACCCATCTTCATCTTCTTCGTGTGGACAAATAGTTTTTTGATCAGAACAAACCGGCCTTACTGTGGGAGGGCAGGGTCTTGGTTCTTCTGGTGGCATTTCACAGGCATCACAATCCCAAACTGTGCAGCCATTTTCATCTTTTTTACTTGGGCAAGGAGTTTTTCCATCAGGACAGGAGGGCTGACTCACTTTAAGTGGTAGGCACTCGTCTTCTGGTTGTAATGGTTCTGTTGGGGGTACAGGTTCTGGTTCTT
>PEYS01000217.1 GCA_002763335.1 Candidatus Woesearchaeota archaeon CG08_land_8_20_14_0_20_47_9
CAACCTAACTGTTGTTGTGGCTGACAAGGCAGGCAATGCAGGAGGCAACAACTTCACGCAGTACATCATTGACAATGATGCGCCAACAATAACCATCTACCAGCCGAATGCTACAAACCCTGTGGAGAACGAGACAGGATGGTTTGTGCTGAACTATACAACTGCAGAGCGCAACGTAACACACTTCAATGTTACCGTGGACTCGGTCTACGCACCATCCTTCGCCAATAATGGCTCAAATGGCTCCAACACAGTTTCTTTCACAGGGGTGAGTGCAGGCTCGCACGTGCTCACAGTACTAGGCCTTGACGCAGCAGAGAACAGTGGAAGCAGCAGCGTAGGCTTCACTGTTAACAAACAGGAGAACCTAACTAATAAGGCGGCTGAGATAAAGGCTGCTTCATCAGGCTTTGCTGCGGTGAACATACAGTACCCGAATGGAACCTCATTTACAGGAGACAACCAATGGCTTAACAGGAGTGTAAAGCTCGATCTTGTTGTTAACACAAGCGACGCAAGGGATTACTCCAAGGTTAACATCACTTTTACAGGCACAGCAGCTAACTGGAACAAGACTACTGAGATCAGGGTGCAGACTAACCATACCTCAGCAGATGGAACTAAGGCAGGTCAGAGAGCAGGAGGAGTTCTCGATAGACTTATCTTATTCCAGAACATGAGCAGCTTCCTGGCTGATGACCAGTACAACACAGCAACCATCTTTATCAACAACACAAACCTCACAGCCAACCAGGACGTGGTGTTTATCAATGACGATGCTTGTAATGAGGCTTACAAGATGTCCCAATGTACAAATAATGTGCCGCCAACATCAGCAATCACTGCTGCTGCAGATGCCTGTTACATCAACACCTCGCAGAACATGACGCTGTACTTACCCCACCTCTCTGGAGGCGGAATCCTCAACAACTCAGCTCCGACAATCAACATAACAGACCCAGTGAACGGGACTACGAAGAACAACAGCTACTTCACACTGACACTAGACGTCTGGGAGACTAGGCCGGATGAGACAACAACAGCAAGCTTCTGCTGGTACAATGTTACTGAGAGGATAGTCAACTACACTGTTGCCTCAGGCTACCTCACAACGCCAATGCCAACAGGGACAAAGTACACATTTACAACAGGGCTGAGCAACCTCGGCAATGCGAAGTATGACGTCTATGTAAACTGCACTGATGCAGATGGCAACAGCACGTGGACAATGCACAACTTTACACTGGCAGACACCACAAAGCCCAAGATAACAGCCATTACAACATCAAGCTCAGGCACAACCACTGTTACTCTGCTGCTGTCAGCAACAACTGATGAGAACGCCTCATGCAGGTACTCTGGAAGCAATCTGAACTACTCCAATATGAGTTCGGATATGATTGGGAGTAATACTACCTCACACACAAAGAGTAACCCATTTGTCATATCGTCATCAGGCACATACTACGTTACCTGTTATGACAGCGCAGGCAATGTGATGTCCTCTGCCAACAGCACAACCTACTCTGTAACAATCACTGCACCTACAACTACAACATCCAGCGGCGGTGGAGGCGGTCTCGGAACCACAACTGCAGCAGCATCTGTCTCAAAGCTGTGGAATGTTGTTGAGGGCAGCCTTGAGATGACTGTGGAGAATGACGAGATCGGCATTACAGGGCTTGCAGTCACTGTGAACGAGAAGGCTGAGAATGTTGAGCTGACTGTCAGTAGCGCAGCATCAAACCCGGTGGCTGTGGCAGTGCCTGCCGGCAGCGTCTACAAGTACATAGAGGTCAAGAAGACAAACCTGCAGGACACCAACATAGGCACAACTCTGGTGAAGTTCAAGGTGGCCAACTCATGGCTGACAAGCAAGGGCATTGATGCAAAGGATGTCGTGCTGTACAGGTACAATGAGGTGACTGCTGTGTGGGATGCCCTGACAACCAGGCTGCTTACAGCAGGGAGCTCATTCGCATATTATGAGGCAGACTCCCCAGGACTAAGCTACTTTGCGATAGGGGCAACGGCCGCTGCCGCAGAAGAGCCAGCAGCAGAGATGCCAGAGCAAGAGCCTGCAGAGCAGCCAGCTGAACAACCTGCTGAACAGCCACCTGCGGCGCAGCAGGAGCAGCCGCCCGCAGCTCCTAAGAAATCAAAGCTGTGGATTGTTGTTCTGCTCATAGCGCTTATTGCAGTGGTCGTAGGGGCATTCCTCTTCTACGGCAAGAAGCCCGGGGTCAGAGATGCCGGAGACAAAGAGTCCAGCAGCAGAGCCGCCAAAGACACACGCTAGAAGGGGGCAGTAGAAGCCCCAAATTTTCTTTTTGACAACCTTGACTACACTCGGCTTCGCCTTGCGGCTCGCCTCGGTAGTCAAGTTTTTCTTTGTTTGGACTGCTACTTTATGATGCTAAGTTTAATTGACTCCCTTTTTTGCATCTTTTCATGCATTCTATCATGACGCAAGTGTTGTCTTATTGATGGTGCCGACTTTCCCCAAACGTTATCTTAGACATAAAAAGAAAACCTTGAACACTGAGCCGAGCTAAAAGCGAGGCGAATGTAACGAAAATCTGCTGCTCGGGGCTATCCCCGACTTAAAAGTCGGGGCTTTACGCCCCTCGCTTCGAAACGCAGATTTTCGGACTCAA
>PEYS01000058.1:0-8594 GCA_002763335.1 Candidatus Woesearchaeota archaeon CG08_land_8_20_14_0_20_47_9
GCGAGGGGCGTAAAGCCCCGACTTTTAAGTCGGGGATAGCCCCGAGCAGCAGATTTTCGTTACAACCTCATATACTGTTTTGTATACTGGTGTATGTGAGCCCCTTGTAGCTCTTAAAAGGCCTAAGATGGTCTAAAAAGGAGGTCGCTTTAATGACTGCGTCGCTTGGCGATAGATACCGTGCCTTTTTCCTCGCGATTGTTCTCATTCTTATAGTATTTGCGTTTTCAATCTTTATGTACAGCATAAAAAACCCTGGTGAGGGCAGTATCACGGCCCGAGCTATTCTTGGCCCTGAGGTTTATGATGATACTGCATGCCGCACACACCCTGCCTGCTGAGGGCTGGCCGCATTCCTTGCAATAGGCTATGCATCTGTCTTCCTTATTTTTTTCCTTATTTATGTCCATGCTTACCCTCTTCCTAAGCCCTGGTAGCATCCTGAGGAAGTTCTTAACTAGGTATTGCTTTGACCCTGGGTGCTTATCCTCAAGGTCTGACAATGCCTGCCTTATCGTTGACCTGAATGATGAGCCTGCATAAGGGCATTCGTTGAAGCCTATGTTGAAGCCCATGAGTATGGCGTAGGCAGCATCCTCCTTCTCTGTGCATAGGTAAAGGGGCTTCACCCTGGGTGTAAATCCCTTCCAAGGCTTAATCCCAGTTATCGGTCCAAGTCTTGCAAGTAGCTCTGTATTCGCCTTAAGTAGGTTCATAAGGATTGATTGCGCCTCGTCATCAAGGTTGTGGCCTGTTACAAGCCTGTCAAATCCCGCCGCATGCCTGTTGAGTACCTGCCTTCTCAGTATCCCGCACACCCTGCAAGCTGGCATCCTGACCCTTTTTACAATCTGGTCAAGGGTTGCGCCGTACTCCTCTTTGAAAGAGAATACCTTCAGCTTTATGCGATGCTCACTGCAGAATTGTTTTAGGTCTTTAAGCGTCTTACTACGATAGCCCCTGATGCCTTCATCAATTGCTATTGCAGTCACATCTTTATACAGCCTGCTGACAACATAGAGAGCAACTGTTGAGTCCTTGCCACCGCTGCAGGCAACTGCAATTCGCTCATTTACAGATAAGAGTTTGCACCTCTTTATAGTATCCTTAACACGCTTCTCAAAGGCCTGTATGAAGTGGACCTTGCAAAGAGCCTTTCTATTAGCAGTTATTATCACAGCAGGCTGGCTGCACCTCTGGCATTTCATACAGACTAAGGAAATTAACCTAATTAAAAATCTATTTGCCGGGCTTAGCAGGTGTTGTTGCTTCAACCCCACCCCAAGCTTGCAGTGAACTCTCGCCCTGGCCGCCCCCGCCCCTCGCTAAAATCTAATTACCAAAGGCCAATAGCCCATATACTACACCTCAATTACCTTCCCGGTCTTTCCGACATTGATAACCTTGGTCTTGTCAATCAGCTCCTCAATGCCCTCTGCCTCATGGACGTGGCTGCAGAGTAGTATGTCAGGCTTGAACTCCTTAACAGCCTTTTTTATTCCCTCGCTCCCCTCAAAGAGGCTGGTGAATCTGCCCATAAGCGAGTCCTTAGGGTGAACGTGCGTAATCATGATCTTCTTCTTTACGCCTTTAATGCCCTCATAGCCCTTCTTTAGCAGGTTAAATATTTCGCCCTCACCTAGCCTAAAGAGCCCAACATTAGCCCCTCCACAACCAAACAAGCCAACATCCCCGCACCTTATTGAATAGCCGTGAAGGTTAGTGGCCCCGTAGAGCTCTGCAAGGAAGTCAGCGGTTGCAACGCTCTCATGATTCCCAGGGATAAGTATGACCTTCTTTTTCTTCTTTATAAATGGTCCTATAAGGTTAGTGGTGCTCGCCTCCCCGTATGTTATGTCTCCGCAGATTATGACGAGGTCTACCTTCTCATCCTCAGCCCTCTGGGCAAGCTTGTTGGCAAGGGCTGTGTCGCCGTGTATGTCTCCGCATGCCAGGATTTTCATGTTAATAAAGACTGAGAAGGGGCTGGCTTTAATAGTTTTTCCAAAAGGCTTTTAAACAGGCTAACTTGGCAAGCTGCAAGCAGGTGTCATGAGCATGGATCTTGTACCTAAACAGGTTTTTCTCACTAAGGGAGTTGGCAGGCATAAGGAGCAGCTATGCTCATTCGAGCTTGCATTGAGGAATGCTGGAATTGCCAAGTGCAACATTGTCTGCGTATCGAGCATCATCCCTCCTGGCTGTAGGCTAATCCAGAGGCGTGCTGGTCTAAGGCTGCTCAAGCCAGGGCAGATCACGTTTGTTGTTATGGCAAGGAGATCGTGCAATGAAGCTAGGCTGATTGCCTCAGCCATTGGCTGTGCCATGCCTATCCATGGTATGCATGGCTTCCTGGCAGAGCACGCCTCAGTTGGCGAGGACTGCAAAAGAACAGGATCCTATGCTGAGCAGCTTGCAGCAACTATGCTCTCATCAGCATCTGGCAAGGTAAAAAACATAAAAACCAGCAGCATAGCCCAGGCTGCAAGGTGCAGGAGTGGAATCTGGACTACTGTAGTTGCTGCTGCTGTGCTCCTGATTTGACTGCATGAAAGGATGCAAAAAAGAGCATCAAACTTAGCATCACAAAGTAGCGGTTCAGACATAAAAACTCTGAGTGCGGAGCTGAGCCGTAGGCGAAGCGAAGCATTCAGAGTTTTCCAAAAGATTAAAAAAGGCTTCTAAACCCCCAGAGCACATGAACTATGTGAGGATACCCTTTAATTTCGCAGCCTTGCCAAGTGAGTTTAGCAGTTATGAAAGGGCAGGCTTTGTTGTAGTCCCAATTCCTTATGATGTAACTGAGTCATGCATTCCGGGAGCTAGATTCGGCCCTAGGGCGATAATCAGCGCATCTAGAAACCTGGAGCTGTTTGATGAGGAATTGAGGGTAAACATAGGCGGGGCCGGCATTGCTACCCTTGACGAGCCTGTGATAAGCGTTATTCCTGAAGAGATGAAGGCCATAGTAAGAGAGATGGTCTCCCCAATAATAGCTGATAAAAAGATTCCTCTTGTTCTTGGCGGGGAGCACTCAATATCAGTTGGTGTTGTTGAGGAACTAAAGGAGCACTCTAAAGGCATGTCTGTCCTGCAGATTGATGCCCATGCAGATTTAAGAGACAAGTTTGATGGCAGCAGTTTGAGCCATGCATGCGTTATGAGGCGCATAGCTGAACTCTGCCCAACTGTTCAGGTTGGGATAAGAAGCGTCAGCGATGACGAGATGGATTTTATAAGGGATAATAAGCTTAAGCTGCTCTGGGCATATGATATTAGGAATAGGGCACTGAACTCATGGGTTAAAGAGGCTGTTTCAAGACTCTCAGATAATGTGTACATAACAATTGACCTTGACGGCCTTGACACAAGCATAATGCCTGCTGTGGGCACCCCTGAGCCAGGAGGGTTGCTATGGCACGAGGTTACGCATCTCCTGCGCAGTGTTGCTGAGAAAAGGCATGTTATTGGCTTTGATGTTGTTGGCCTATGCCCATGCCACCCAGCATCTGAGTTTACTGCGGCAAGGCTCGTTATGAAGATGATCGCATACATACACTATTATAAGAGGGCGAGGAATAAGAGGGTGAGGAAATGAATAAGCTACACCAGGCAGTTATACTTGCAGCAGGCGAATCAACAAGGATGCACCCACTATCCATTACGAGACCAAAGGCACTTATGAAGGTTGCCAATAAAACAATTCTTGAGCACCTTCTCACTGCTCTAAAGGGCCTTGTGGAGGAGGTTATCCTTGTTGTTGGCTACAAGGGTAAGATGATACGCGACTTCTTCGGAATAGAGTTTAACAACATCAAGCTTAGCTATGTTGAGCAGAGGGAGCAGCTCGGCACTGGCCATGCACTCCTGCAGGCTAAGGGCGCGACAAGCGGAAGGTTTATTATGATGTACGGCGATGACCTGGTCTCTGGAAGAGACATTAAAGAGGCATTAAAGCACAAGCATGCTGTTCTTGCAAAGGAGGTTGATGATCCAGAGAGGTTTGGCATATTCACCCTTAAAGGCCACATGGTGAAGGACATAATCGAGAAGCCCTCTAACCCTGAATCAAGGCTTGCAAACACCGGCGTGTACGTCCTTGATCAGGGCATATTCCCCCTGCTTGAGAGGCTTGAGAAGTCAGAGCGTGGGGAGTACGAGATTGTTGACGCCATAAGGCTCTTTGCATCCTCAAACGAGGTTTACTGCGCTATGGTTTCTGACTACTGGCTTCCAATCGGCTATCCATGGGACCTCCTGGATGCGAACAGCTTCTTACTTGAGAGGATGAGGGGCAAGCTCTCAGGAGGGGTTGAGAAGGGCGCATTTCTTAAGGGCGAGGTCTGTGTTGGCAAGGACAGCGTGGTTAAGTCAGGGGCATATATTGAGGGCCCTGTCATGATCGGCGAGCACTGCAATATCGGCCCTAACTGCTACATAAGGGCACACACAACTATCGGCAATAACTGCCATGTGGGCAATGCAGTTGAGGTGAAGAACAGCATACTCTTTGACCACACAAACGTTGCCCACCTAAGCTATGTGGGCGATTCTGTGCTTGGAGAGCATGTTAATTTTGGTGCTGGAACTATTGTGGCTAACCTGAGGCATGATAATAACAATGTCAGGTCAATGGTCAAGGGCATTCTCGTTGATACTGGGAGGAGAAAGCTGGGAACAATTGTTGGTGATAATGTCCACACAGGCATTGACACAGCGATCTATCCTGGCAGGAAGATCTGGCCTGATAAGTCAACACTTCCGGCTGAGATAGTGACTAAGGATAAGGAATGAGGGCTTTGACTAATCCTCGCTTCGCTCAGATTATTCAAAGTTTTCAACTTATAAAGCTCTTTATGTTCTTCGCGTATTCGCCTATCTCGCCTTCCTTATAGCTCCCCTGCTTCCAGTTTAGAACTATGCCATCTCCCTTAAACCTTGGTATGACGTGGAAGTGTATATGCGGAATCACCTGGCCTGCAACAGGCCTGTTGTACTGGACGATGTTAAAGCCCCCTGGAGCCATGCCCTGGTCAGCAGCCTTCGCTATCTTCTTAACCAGGATGATCAGCTCTGCAAGCTCCCTGTCAGGCACGTCCATAATGGTCTCGTAATGATTCTTTGTTACGACAAGGGCATGCCCCTTATTAGCAGGCATGATGTCCATAAATGCCATCATCTTGTTATCCTCATAGACCTTCTCAGCAGGGATCTTGCCCTTTACGATATTGCAAAACACGCAGTCATCAGCCATATTTTCAACCCCCTTGTGTTTTTCTCTGAGTTAGAGTTGTTTCATATAAATCTTTCTGTTTGTCGTGCACACTGTTTGTCTCGCAACCAGCCCCCGAAAGCTTTTTATGCTTTTCCTATAACTTGCCTAGCATGATAAGATTTTCACGCCTTGAGCTTGAGCACCTTGCTAAGGCCTTGGTTATGCTCTCCTTTGCATTTGCCATCGCAAACTCTGGCATAAGGGGCATATTCAGCAGCCTGTTTATCATTGTATTTGTTATTGCAGCCCTCACTCTTGGTCTAGGTTTTGTGGCCCATGAGCTTGCCCACAAGCTTGTTGCCCAGCGCCATGGCTGCTTTGCAGAGTTCAGGGCAAACATGCAGATGTTGTTAGTAGCGGTTGCAATGTCATTCCTAGGCTTTTTCTTTGCAGCACCTGGAGGGGTGGTTATTGGAGGCAATATGACTAGAAAGGCTGCTGTGCGCATATCCTCTGCAGGCATACTCGCAAACCTTGCTGTTGCTGTAGGCTTCTTTGTTACAGGAATCTTTGCTAAGGGCACTGGCGTTCTGGGGCTTATCGCCTCTGAGGGCTACATGATCAACAGCTGGCTCGCAATATTCAACATCCTCCCCCTCTGGGGCTTTGACGGCGAGAAGATCATGGGATATGACAGGCGCACCTACTGGATTGTTGCTTCGCTCTGCGCATTTGTGGCGCTGCTGCAGTTTGTGGTTTGATATGGTTGACAACTCTGAATGCACTCGTCTTCCTAACTCTGTCGGTATTCAGAGCCCTCAATCCACACCCCTTTAAAGCAAAACATTTAAATATAACCTTCATTTATGTTATAATAACCTGAATGGTGGTTATTTTGGGACTAAAAAATTTTCTTAAGAAGAATAGGGATGCGAGGAGGGTGTTTGGGAAGAAGGAACTAGGGATAATATTCAAACAGTTAGACGGCAGGTCATTAACACAATCTGAAAGAAACAGGTTGTCAAGGGATGTAAGGCCGAAGCTTAGGTTTATTAAAGAGGCTTCTCAGTATCAGGATGAATTTGGGCTTATAAAAGATGCAGATAATTTAAGGCTAATAGACAAAGCTGTTGAACTTATATTACAGGACAAAGTAAAGGATGATATTGAGGCAATACTCCTCTTTGGCTCGCATGTTAAGGGCAGGGTAACGCCTAGATCAGATATTGATATCTGCGTAGTCTTTAAGGAAATCTCTATAGAAGAAGCCGCGAGATTTAGGATACGGATATCAGGTGATTTTTCTGATAAAATGGATATTCAGGTTTTTAATGTACTGCCCCAAAGAATCAAAAGGTCTATTGCAAGAAACCACAAGATTCTCTTAAAAAAAGAGGGTTTTGACAACATCTCCTTTACAATAAGGTACTTAAAGGACGAGGATTACTTTATTAGGACTAGGCAAATCCTTGGTGAGGCTGCTTGACCAGAATAAGTGAAAAAATAGACGAAATCAAAGATTACCTAGATGAATTAGAAGACATAATACCCGACAAATTTAAGGATTACAACTCAAATAAACTGGTCAAGGCTGCTTGTGAGAGATACTTTGAGAGGATCATTGAAGGCGTAATAGATATATCGTTTATGATAATAGCAGAAAAGAGGTTTGAGATTCCTGAGGATGATATTGACTCATTTAGAATACTGCAGGATCATAAAATAATTGGAAAGAAGCTCTGCAAGAAATTAAAGGAAGCTAAGGGTATGAGAAACTTCATAGCGCATCAATACGGAAGGATTGATGACAAGCTTGTTTTTAAATCTATAAGAAAGGAGCTGGTTAAGGATGTTGGTTGGTTTATTAGGGTGGTTAAAAAGAGGCTTTGATAGGGCTCGGAAAAGCTGTGAGAATCAAATCAGTGACTAAAAGATTCGTAGCTGGAGCTAAACCTGGTGCTCCCACTACTCCTTCACATACCTCGCAGAAGCCACAACAACATCTCCCTGATTAAGGCGCATTATCCTTACGCCTTTCGTATTCCTGCTTATGACTGAGATGCCTGAGGCAGGAACCCGTATGAGCATGCCGCTTTTTGTGGCGACCATAACCTCGTCAACATCAGAGACTGCCTTCACAGACACCACGTTGCCATTTCTCTCACCTATTTTTATGTTCCTCACACCCTTACCCCCACGAGCTGTCAGGCGGTACTCCTCAATTGCTGTGCGCTTGCCAAAGCCGTTCTCTGTTATGGTGAGCAGGGTCTTGTCACTATCAGCAGCAACCATCCCCACAACCTCATCACCAGGCTTAAGCCTTATACCCCTAACGCCCCTGGCAACCCTGCCGCAGTGCCGGACATCGCCCTCATGAAAGCGTATCGCCCTTCCAAGCCCGGTTGCAATGATGATCTCCCTTGAATTATCAGTGAGCTCGACATTGATAAGAGAGTCGCTGTCATTAAGAACAATCGCCTTTATGCCCCCCTTCCTGGGGTGGGAATATGCCTTAAGGCGTGTCTTCTTTATCAGGCCACGCCTTGTAGCCATAACAAGGCTCATGTTGTCAGCAAACTCCCTGACCGGAATAAAGGCGGTTATCTTCTCATCACTCCCAATCCTTATCAGGTTAACTATGGGTCTGCCTGCAGAGTACCTGCTGGCCTCAGGCACCTGGTAGACCTTGAGCCAGTATATGTTGCCCTTGTCAGTAAAGAGGAGCAGATAGGAGTGTGTATGAGCTATAAACAGGTGCTCTATGAAGTCCTCTTCGTGGGTGTTCGCAGCAGTAATGCCCTTTCCACCACGCCTTTGCTGCTGGTATGTGTCAACAGAGAGTCTCTTGATGTAACCCCTGTGGGATATTGTTACAACCATATCCTCTTCCTCTATAAGATCCTCTACGTCAATCTCATCCACCTCAACATCGCTGATCTCTGTCCTGCGGGCATCCCCATATACTGACTTGATCTCGAGAAGCTCTTTTTTTATGATGTTCAGTATCTTCTGCTCGCTTGTAAGTATTGACTCGAGCTCCCCTATGGTTATTAAAAGCTCCTTATGCTCCGCCCTTATCTTCTCCTGTTCAAGCGAGGCAAGCCTCTGGAGCCTCATATCGAGGATTGCCTTGGCCTGAAGCTCAGATATACTGAACCCGGTCATAAGGGCGTTTTTTGCAGATTCAACATCATCTGATGCGCGGATGGTCTTTATTACCTCGTCAATATTCCTGAGTGCTATGATAAGCCCTTCCAGGATATGAGCCCTTTCCTTTGCAACCTTAAGGTCATATGCAGTTCTCCTCCTTACAACATCACGCCTATGGCTGATAAAACAGGCGATCATCTCCTTAAGGGGCAGGGTTCTTGGTGTGCCG
>PEYS01000058.1:8627-10658 GCA_002763335.1 Candidatus Woesearchaeota archaeon CG08_land_8_20_14_0_20_47_9
TACTCCATCTTAGAGTGCTTGAAAAGCTGGTTCAGCACAACCTCTGGGTTTGCATCCCGCTTAAGCTCCATTACAATCCTCATGCCCTCGCGATCAGACTCATCCCGCAGGTCTGATATACCGACAATGGACTTGTTATGCACGCACCTTGCAATCTCCTCAATCATCTGGGCCTTGTTCACCTGGAATGGTATCTCTGAGATAATTATGCGATGCTTTGCCTCCTCAACCTCAGCCTTTGCCCGTATCTTTATAATGCCGTGTCCCAGCCTGTAGAGTGATAAGATGCTCCTACGGCCACAGATAATACCCCCTGTCGGGAAATCTGGCCCTGGCAGGGCTTCCATAAGATCCTCAACCCCCACGTCAGGGTTATCAATCTGCATTACCACTGCCTCAACAACCTCGCAGATGTTATGCGGCGGTATGTTTGTGGCCATGCCAACTGCAATCCCAGAGCTACCGTTCACAAGGAGGTTAGGAAGCCTTGATGGCAGAACTACCGGCTCCTTTATGCTGTTATCAAAATTAGGGACAAAATCAACAGTTTCCCTGTTGATGTCAGCAAGCAACTCCTCAGAGAGCTTAGAAAGCCTCGCCTCTGTGTAGCGCATGGCAGCAGCAGTATCGCCATCAATGCTGCCAAAATTGCCTTGGCCGTCAACAAGGGGGTAACGCATGGAGAATGGCTGGGCAAGCCTTACCAGGGTGTCGTATATTGCCGCATCGCCATGGGGATGGAACCTTGCCATGCAGTTGCCAACAACATTGGCACTCTTCCTAAAGGGCTTGTTATGGGTAAGCCCTGTAAGGAACATGGTGTAGAGAACCCTTCTGTGGACCGGCTTCAGGCCGTCGCGGGCATCTGGAAGGGCCCTCCCAACAATAACAGACATGGCGTAGTCTATGTAGGACTTCTTCATCTCCTCCTCGATAATGCGCTGGACTACCTTGCCGTAGACAGGCCTCTGAGGCCTGGTGTTACCCTCTTCAACAACCATGCTAGAGAGGGTTCAAGCAGGGTTTAAAATTGTTTTGGCTAGAGGAGCTTTGGCTGATGTTGTGAGGAGTCAGGACCAAGGGCATAAAAACCAGCAACCAAGAAATATTAAACTTAATAGACATAACCAACACGGTAGCAACATTTAAATAGCTTTATAAATTGTATTCTTGACTCAGGAGAGACTCCACTTTACACAGGTTGCTCTGATGAAGGAGCCATCATTCCCTTATATCTATCAGCTCAGGATAATGCTCATGCCTCAATTCACTATGTTGAGGATTACACTTCAGAGGTTTGTTTAGCTTCTCCCAGTGGTTATGTATTAAGCTTCGATGTTGTCGAAGGCACTGATTGCAAAGCAGCAGGCTATGACACTTGCCTTGTAAGATTATCATCTGAAACAGATGCAACCCTTTCAAGATGTGACACTGAGTATCCTTCCTATTCACCTTATATCCTCTGCCTCAAGAAGGTGGGTGCCGACTAATACGCTGGAACTCTGAGCCCATTAACAAGTAGTGACAAATCTTTTTATAGTGGTGAGCCTGATTTATGTCAGTTTATTGTCAAAAAAGGGGAATGATTGGCTATGGAGAAGGAAAACATGCTTGTTCTCTGGTTTGACCAGATAGGCATTGAGGATGTAAGATACGTTGGGGGTAAGAATGCCTCTCTCGGAGAGATGTACAGGCTCCTGACCCCGAGAGGGATCAGCATACCAAACGGCTTCGCAGTAACTGCCAGGGCCTACCGCTTGTTTCTTGAGAGGTCAGGCATAATAGAGCAGATAAGGGGCATACTCTCAGACCTTAACACGCACAACGTAAACCAGCTCCAGGAAAAGGGCCACAGGATAAGGGAGCTGATAAGGCATGCTGAGATGCCCCCCGAGGTAAAGGAGGCTATACTAGAAGGTTACTATCACCTCTGCCTCCAGTGTGGGGAGAACACAGACGTTGCAGTCAGGAGCTCTGCAACTGCAGAAGACCTGCCTGATGCGAGCTTTGCAGGCCAACAGGAGACATACC
>PEYS01000045.1:0-2620 GCA_002763335.1 Candidatus Woesearchaeota archaeon CG08_land_8_20_14_0_20_47_9
GGTTAGTGGGGTTCATCACATGGGGTATAACAACGAGCATGCCAAAGACAAATGCCAGCACTGCATGAATTGATTTGTTTCCTTCTCCAAATATCTCGATCTTCTCAAAAATTGCAAAGCTCACAGTGAACACTAGTAAGAATGGCAGAATAACATCTGCAACTCCAAGCTCATGGAGATACGCTATTGAATCAACAAATGTCCAGCTACTCATTTTTAATCGTCAACTATCCTACTTTATTAGGGGGTTTAGTATGAGGTCCAAACACAGTGTGACCCATTTGATACCACTTAGCCCTTTGATTCTCAGGGGGTGATGGTATTGTTATGAAGTATACCACCATTATGAACACCAGGGCCATAACAATCAGGGTTATATTCTCTGGCGTGAGGATTGGTTTAAGAAAGCCTGGTGTTGTCCACCAGCCTGCTGATGAACCAAATATATAGGTTATTACGCATATTGCGAATAGTGTGAGGAATATCTTGCTTCCAGGGAATTCTACTTTCTCGCTGAAAAATAGCCCTATCAACATGAGGAATGCAAGGCCAGCAATAAGAATTGTTGATATCCTTGGCATGGCATTATTTATTATCCTGACAGCATCGTATGGGCTACCGGCGTTCATCACATGCACAAAGATAACAGACATCGCAACAACAAATGCAAAGACAGCGTTGATGCCCTTATGCCCTTTGAAGATATTTGACTTCTGCAGGAGCGCAAACACAACCACAAAAACAAGCAGAAACGGCAGAATCACATCCGCAATTCCAATCTCATAAAGGTATTTTATTACATCAACAAATGTGAATGGGGCCATTGTTTATCTCCTCTTTTTATTTAACTATCCCAGGGTTCAAGCTCCCTGAAACATCCTTTGGATACCCTTTATAGGTACATCTTAAAACCCCTCTAGTATATAAATCTTGCTGATGAGGAGGCGTGAAGGAAGTTACTACTGTATAGTAGAATAAACTGTTGGCTGTAATCTGGTATAAGACTTATTTCTCAGCTTTATGGAATGATGATCTTTAGGCTTCCAATGAGGCTACGTCTGTTTTCTATGGCCTCACCCAGTGCCTGTAATTTGGGCTGCGCCCTGGCCGCCCCCGCCCCTAGTTAAATGCCAAAAACACAAGCCAAATATCAGAGGCCAGAAATGGAAGGGAACACTAGCCACAGGAGAGACGAAAGGCTTCTAGCACCAGAATTTTGACTAAACGAAGCGTTAGCGCAGTTTAGTCAAAATTCTCAGCAGAAAAAACATTTATAACCCCTCCCTGCAAACCCCTAATCATGGACATGCAGCTTATCAAATACATTGACAAGTACGTTGGGGTGCCTGCCTGCATTGCGCTTTATGCAGCTGATTCTCTAAGCAGGGCTGTTGGCAATCCTGTCAGGGGTGGAGAATGGGAGAAGAGAAAGAGACGTATTTATAAAGAAAGGCGGCTGCTTAAAAAGCAGATTAAGGGGATACTGATCATAAAGTTCTGGGGTTTCGGTAACATCATCCTTGCGCAGCCAATGCTTAGGGCTGTAAGGCAGGCATTTCCGAATGCAGAGATAAGCTTCCTCACCCTTGAGAGCAATCGCAACCTCTTAGAGACAAATAGTTATGTTGATGAGATTCTAACCCTTAGGGTTAAGGGTTTAAGGGAGACAGCATCAGAACTGATGCAACTTGCAGGCAGGCTCAGGAGGAAGCGATTTGACTTAATACTAGACCTTGAGCAGTTTGCACGCGCTGCAACAATAATCGCATACCTAAGTAAGGCTAAGGTTAGCATTGGCTTTGACACAGAGGGCCAGTTTAGGGGCATGCTCTACACAATACCTGTTAAATACAACAATGAGCAGCATATGTCAAGGACATTCTGTGATATTGCTCTTGCATGTGGCATAGATAAGTGCGACCATGCATTAGAGAAGATTGCCTACACCCCTAATGATAAAGGGTTTGTGGAGAGATTTATTAGTAAATATACCGCCAAAGACAAAAAGCTTGTAGGCATGCACATCAGCTCAGGAGATAATGCCCCTGCAAGGAGGTGGCCTAAAGAAAAATTTGCAAGGCTTGCAGACATATTGAGTAGGAGGCATAACTGCCTTGTAGTATTCACCGGCTCTCCAAGTGACAATGCCCTAGTCAAGGACTGCATGAGGCTTATGAAAGAGCAGGCTGTTAACGCAGCAGGGTGCTTTAGCCTTAGACAGCTTGCAGCGTTTATTGAGCATTGCAAGATATTCTTCTCAAATGATACTGGACCTTTGCATATGGCATCTGCAATGAACACGCCTACTGTATGCTTCTTCGGTCCCAACACGCCAATACTCTATGGCCCATTAGCTGACAAGCACATCGTATTCTACAAGAACCTTGCCTGCAGCCCATGCATGACAAACTACAACCTGAAGACGACAACGTGTAAAAACCCCAAGTGCATGAGAAGGATCACAATTAAAGAAGTGCTGGCTGCTCTTAAGGAACAGACCTTTATTTAGCTGCCATAATACTCGGCACCTGGCCGTGTTTATTTACTCAATTTTCGCCTGAGTTTAAAGCTCCGCCCTTTAGGGCGAAAATTGAGTCTAAAAATTCGCCGTGTCAAAGCG
>PEYS01000045.1:2739-5131 GCA_002763335.1 Candidatus Woesearchaeota archaeon CG08_land_8_20_14_0_20_47_9
GAACTGGTTTAAGCAGGCAGAGGCTGATTTAGGTGGTGTCAGATTTTCCAGACAATATTGACGTTAGAAAACCTTGAATACCGAGGCGAGCTGCAAGCGAAGCCGAGTGTTTTCAAGGTTTTCCATCAAATGCACAGCGTGCAACCAGCATACAGGGCCCTCTTCAGGCTTATTGATTTTGTCGGCTATCCACTCGCAGCCCTTGCACGAAAGGGCAAGAGCCTTGACAACGTCTCAAGCATCGTGGTGCTACGCCTGGATCACATAGGCGATATGATCCTCACCACACCAGTATTCAGGGCCCTGAAGAGCAGGTTTCCAAATGCAAAGCTCACAGTGCTCTGCAGGAGGCTTACCGCCCCCCTACTGAGGCTTAACCCATACGTGGACGAGGTTATCTCTTTGGATGTTCCTTGGTTTAGCAGGGAAACTAATGACGGGTGGTCAAAGACAACAGCATTTGCACGCAAGAATCATGCAAGGTTTGACCTTGGAATTGAGCTCCACACTGACCCTAGAAACATACTGCTGCTATCGAAGATTTCTAAGACTCGGGTTGGCTATGCATCCCGAGGCCTGGGGTTTATGCTGAACATAAAGGCCAACTATAGAAGGGAGAAGCTGCATATAATAGAGCGCTCCCTTGATGTTGTCCGTGCCTTAGGTGCGGATGCAAGCCCTAAAACAGAGCTCTTCCTCACTAAAGCTGAGATAAACAGGGCAAGAGAACTGCTCTTTAGAAATAAGGCAAACCTTAGATCGTGCATCTGCATAAGCCCGGTTGCAGCCAGAGCAAACAAAAACTGGCTGCATGTAAGGTTTGCAGAGCTTGCAGACAGGCTTGCCGAGAAGCATAAGTCAACGGTCGTATTCTGCGGAAGCAAGGCAGACAAGCCGGTAGTGGATAAGATACTTGCAGGAGGAAAGAAACAGCACCTAAACCTTACAGGCCAGCTAGACCTAAGGGAGTTGGCAGCAGTGATAAAGCTATGCAAGCTCTTTATCGGCCCAGACACTGGGCCAATGCATATTGCAAGGGCTGTTGAAACCCCGCTAATAGGCTTGTTCGGCCCTGTTGACCCTGCAGTCTGGGGCTATGATGAGCAGAACTACAGGAGCATCTACCATGAGCTTCCATGCAGCTTCTGCGACAAGCCAGGGTGCAGCAACAGGGAGAGGTACGAGTGTATGAACTCCATAACAGTGGATGAGGTTATGGCGATGGCAGAGAAGCTGCTCCACTGAACCTCCAGTTTTCATTACTCAATTTTCGCCTGAGTTTAAAGCTCCGCCCTTTAGGGCGAAAATTGAGTCTAAAAATTCGCCGTGTCAAAGCGAGGGGCGTAAAGCCCCGACTTTTAAGTCGGGGATAGCCCCGAGCAGGCGAATTTTTTTTACTTTATAGTAGCGATAAATTTATAAATACAGACATTTTCTCAAATAACCACACCAAAAATCTGAGCTGGACTATAGTGGGCCAGTTCTTCAGGTGCTTGGAGTTGTGCAGCAATGAAAGCTCAAATAGCCTTCTTAGTGTAAAAGTATCTCTTTGGTGATGAGGTTGTATCTATTATTCCGAAGTTTTCTGTATGCTACTAAAACTGTCCCGTAGATCACTTTATCGGCAGGCTCCTTATTGACCCTATTCATGACCCTGCGAGCCCTCCTTAACAAATCTAACAACCTCATCTGCAACCTGCTCCGCAGTCTTGTCGCTTGTATTTATAACAAGGTCAAAGTTGGCCTCATTGAAGGGGTCGTCAATACCGTAGAGCTGCCTGTAGCGCCTCTTATCGCAATCTATCCTTGCTTTGAGGCTTTCAACCAATTCTTCAGCACTATTGATATTGGCCTCATTGCGCTTCTCAGGCGAGCCTGCAAGCTCTTTCCAAATACGTCTTGCACCAACCTCAACAGGCACTGTCAATAATATCTTAATGGATTTCGGAATAAAGTGATAGCCCAGCCTGCTGTCAACGAGGATGTTCTCTTCGAGGATGTTCTCTTCGCGTGCAAGCTTCTTCTGGTACTCATCAACAAGCCTGTCAGAAGCTGCATCACCCTCAGCCTGTATGTTAAGCTCCTCTAGAGTAAGGCCATGCTCCCTTGCATACTGCCTTCTGATCTCACCCATGCTGTAATACCTGAGTCCAAGCCTATCAGCAACAACCCAGCCCACAGTGCTCTTGCCAGAGCCTGGTGTGCCTGAGATGGTTATTATCAGCTTGTTCCCCTTCATATTGGATCCTGATCATTAGTTTTTGGTTCTTGGTTATTTGCCAATAGCATGGATATTTAATATTCTCAAAAGTTCGTGGGTATAGCCCCGCCCTTTAGGGCGAGAACTTTTGAGTCCGAAAATCTGCGTTTCGAAGCGAGGGGCGTAAAGCCC
>PEYS01000224.1 GCA_002763335.1 Candidatus Woesearchaeota archaeon CG08_land_8_20_14_0_20_47_9
TAAAGCCCCGACTTTTAAGTCGGGGATAGCCCCGAGCAGGCGAATTTTTTTTACTTCTCTACTTTTTGATGTTCCCCACCCAATTTCTGCATCGGGCTTGCGCCCTGTCCGCCCCCGCCCATCGATAGCGTGAAAGGCGTAGCCAGGGAGCACTTCCAGCACATCTAACTAACTGACACAACCAACTATCACTCTGAACTATCTGGACTCTTAACTCAAAACTCACGACTTAAGATCAAAGACTTGTGTCTGGCCTCTGGTCCCTCACCTCTGACCTCTCTCTTCTGCCTCCTTAACCGTCTTAAGGCTAGATAAAGCCTCTTCCTCCTCAAGCTTGGCTATTGCAAAGCCAGCATGCACCAACACAAAATCCCCTTGTTTTGCATCAATAAAATCTAGCCTGACAGACCTTAAGACCCCTCCGAAGTCTGCCTTAGCCTCTTTATTGCTTATGCTGATTATTCTACCAGGAATTGCTAGGCACATTATTGGAACCCTATGGGCACTTTAATCTGGTCTAAATATAATTCTTTTGTTCTTGTAAAGTATACACTGTTTGTCGGAAAAATCCAGCCATCCATAAGGTTTGGCCATTTTGCTTCGCAAAATGTCCTGCTCGGCACCCTCGCGAGCTCCCCTGCCGAGCCTGCGCCATGGCTGGATTTTTCCTTTAACTGTGTACTTGGAAACTTTAATTAACAGTTCTTAGCCCTGGCTGGCGATGGGCTATTTGCTTTTGACTCTTGGCCTTTAGTTTTTATATCCCCGCCCAAAGCTGCTGGGCTTCTGCCCTGGCCCCCCCCACCCCTCGCTTTGACGAGATGACGTGGAAAACCTTGAATACCGAAACGAGCCGTAAGGCGAAGTTGAGTGTATTCAAGGTTTTCTTTCAGTTAGCTTTATTAGTCAAGCCCATTCTTTTAATAATATGAGCCGCAAATCCAAGGGAATTAATGCTGAACGGGAGCTGATACACCTATTCTGGGAGCATGGATGGGCAGCCATACGTGTTGCAGGCTCAGGATCATCAAAATACCCAAGCCCTGATGTGCTTGCAGGCAATAACCTGAGGCGCGTAGCTGTTGAGTGCAAGACATGCCACGACCTTAAAAAATACTTTAAGAAGAAGGAGATCCATGAGTTAAAGGAGTTTGCAGCCCTCTTTGGCGCAGAGCCCTGGGTTGGAATACGCTTTGATACCCTTGAATGGTATTTCCTGAGCATAGACGATCTGGAGGAGACTGATGCAGGCTACGCAGCCTCTCTGCAGCTTGTAAAGCTGAAAGGGCTTATTTTCAGCGAGATTATAGGATGATAAGCGATCTGAGAGGCGTTGACAGCCTGCAATATTCAATCTAAGAACAATTAAATTTAAATACTAGTAGTGTTTTATGTATATGCAGATAGGCAATCATATAGTAATAGCCAACTTGTCAAAGGAGGTTAATGGGAAAAAGAGGTGATAGATTATGAGCAAAAAGGCACAGGCTGCAATGGAGTTCCTTATGACCTATGGATGGGCCATACTCGTGGTTCTTGCAGCAATAGCGGCTTTGGCTTACTTTGGTGTATTAAGCCCAGGGAAGTTCCTGCCAGAACGTACACTGTTCCCGGCACCGCTTACAAATGTTGATAAGGCAACAATCTCTGCTGCAACAGGAGAAGTCCTGGTTGTTCTGCAGAACGGTGTTGGCGAGACAGTAAGCATCCTGGACTATGCAAAGGGAGACACTGATGGAGACTGCGCAACTGCTGATGGCAATGGTCAAGATGACCTTGCAGGTAACGCGACCATCACAAATGGTCAGAAGATTAACGTTACAATACGCTGTGCAGCAGCAGGAGCCCTTACAGAGGGTGACCGTTTTAAGGCAGACATAACACTTAAGTACCTTAACACCTACAGCGGGCAGACTCACCCCCACACAGGGTCTATTGTTGGTAAGGTAGGGCCGTAAAGGTCTGCGTTTTGCAGCCCTTTACTTTTTTTTATTTTCCATTTCTGAACTGATTTCTAGCCACTCATAGCTGCTGGGGCGGGGGCTGGCTGGCCGGTGCAACGATGGGAGGGGTAAGGCTATTATTAAGACTGGCTAACGCCTCTTTAACCTCAGCCCCTGCTTTTTTTATATCATATGATCTCGGGACACATATTATCCTTATATTATTAAGTCTGCCCATCGCTCTCATCAGCCTGAGGAAGAAACCGAGGTCAAGGTCATGCAGGGTGAAGAGCCTTGAGGCTGCAAGCGCATCAATCTCATCAATGACTGTCACCCTGTCTACGCCCTCAGCAGCATCAAGCAGGATAAGCTCGCCCCCTGCTTTGTCAATAAGCTGTAGAGGCTCAACAGACTCGAACCTGATCCCTTTAACCTTGAGTGATGAGGCAAGCCTAACTGCAATATTGTCCCGCTTGAGCTCTCGATTACCAAAGCAATAGATTGGTTGATCTTGGAACTGCTGTTTTATAGGTTTAGGACTCGATTTATGGCTTTTTTCTATGCTTAAAAGTTCGTGGGTTGC
>PEYS01000046.1:0-8320 GCA_002763335.1 Candidatus Woesearchaeota archaeon CG08_land_8_20_14_0_20_47_9
GGGCTTTACGCCCCTCGCTTCGAAACGCAGATTTTCGGACTCAAAAGTTCTCGCCCTAAAGGGCGGGGCTATACCCACGAACTTTTGAGCATAGAAAACTTTGACTACCGAAGCCAAGCCAAGGGCGAAGGCGAGATTATTAAAAGTTTTCCACCAAAACATTTAAAAGCTTATCGCCTTGCACATCTGTCAATGAGCCGTAAAAAGGAAGAGCAGGCGAGAGAGGAAGAGATAGAACAGGAGATAAGGAGGGTTAAACTCCCGAGGGGGAGGCAGAGCCTCGGCATTGTTGAGCAGCGACTTGGAGGGGCAAGGATGCGCGTGAGATGCCTCGATGGCAAGAGCAGGGTGTGCAGAATCCCGGGCAGGCTCAAGAGAAGGCTCTGGGTGAGGGAAGGGGATACTGTTCTCGTTGAGCCCTGGGAGCTGAGCGGAGATGAGAAGGGCGACGTCATATTCAAATACAGAAAATCCCAGGTCCAGTGGCTTAAGACAAAGGGGCATCTAAAGGACATTAAGGATTTAGAGGATTTCTAACAGAAAATCTTGAATACACTCGGCTTCATGGCTCTGTCGGTATTCAGGGTTTTCTGGTGGCCGAATGGAACCCGCGTGTTTACAGTGAACAGGCTGGTGGAATGACTGCGTTCAAAGCCCTCTATCACAAAAGCTTCAGTCAGACAAGGTGTAGCTTTACACTGGTCGCAGACCAGTGTAAAGTTACGCCTTTAGAACAGCAATTGAAGCCATCACAGCCCCAACACACAATGCGCTGTCAGCAATATTAAAGGATGGCCAGAAATGGAGGTTAATAAAATCAACAACGCAGCCAAATAACAAGCGGTCAACAGCATTAGAGACAATTCCACCTATAATAAGCCCTGCGGGGATGACAAGAGCAGGTCTTTTAAGTATCAGCTCAATCCTCCAAAATATAAAGCCGAGGGCAATCAGGCTCACCCATACAAGCATTGAGGCATGACCCTGAAAGAGGCCGAATGCAGAGCCGCTGTTACACGAATAAGACAGCTCCAGCAGCCCTGTGCTGAGCAACCTGCCCTGGTGCATAATCGCTGCCTTGGTAAGGCGGTCAATTACAATGACCAGGATGCTTATAAAAAGGATCCTCTTAAGCCTACCAGGCTCTCCTGCGATGATCGTCCTCACCATAGGCTATTCTCTCAAGATTAGCAATACGCTGGTTTATATTCTCCAGTGTTGCGCGTATCGCATCCAGCTTGCTTGATATCACCTCAAGCTCCTTGCTCAGAACATATTGTTCATACCCCCTGTTGGGGGGAGTGGAAGGGGCATGCTGAAAACCCTCAGGCGGAAAGCCCTGCATCTGCATGCGCTCAAAGCCCTCTGCAGGCTGCGTGTTGAAGGCCTCAGAGGCCTCAGGGTAATGGCCTTGGTTAGGAGCAGGCTGAGATGGCTGTTTACGGGCAGCATCGCTGAATGAGCTTAAGTTATCCCTTGGCATGCCCTTCTCATCAAGTCCGAGCTCAGTATCAAGCCCGAGGTCGTCACCCTTCTTCCAGAACATCAGCTTATCGAGAATCCCCATCTCCTTCCTCTAAGGCGCTGGCCTTCACCCTTTTAAGCGCCGTTGTCTTGATTAGTTGAAGCGGCACAACCCTTATCGCCTTAAAGATGGGCGTTTCAGGGTATATGCTTATACCCCCCTTCCTAAGCTGCGATAAGAAGAATGGGGCATCAGGCATTATGTGCTCGACAAACAGCCTTGCAAACACCATGTTCTTCAGGTTTGTGTCGTCCCCGAGCACAACATAGAGCTGCTCAGGGCTCTGACCAGTCTCCTGGGCCAGGAGCTCTATAGGCTTGTCTGCGTTGATAAGCCTGCGCAGGAAGGCTGTGCTGAAGCTCTCATCATCGTATAGGGCGATCTCCTTTTCCTTGAGCTCTGAGATCACCTCAGAGTTTATAACTATCAGCTTGTAGCTCTCCCCAAGCATGTCATCGTACCTCTTCTCAGAGAATGCCCTGCTGAGATCATCAAGCGCCTCCTTGCCTATAAGCTGGGGCTCGGATGTTACGTGAAAACCTGCCACTATCCTGCCCTCGTCATCAAGCAGGACAGTCTTCTTCGCAGTGGGAAGCATCTTCTTCAGCTCTGCGGCATCGAGGATAACAAAGACGCTTGCCACGACAAGCACGATCATGAGTATGGTCAGGGCAAGGAATATTGCCCTAACAATGGTCTTAAGGATCAGAAAGCCTATGACAAATGAAGCCAGGATGAGGGCCAGTATCAATATCTGGATTGACATTTTTCACCTCTTTTAGAAGCAACACCTTCCACTGGTCGCAGACCAGTGGAAGGTGTTGCTCTATGACTGTCAGGTTTTTGTTCTCAATAGCTTTAGCTATATAAAACTTTTGTGAGGTTAAATGGTAGCGGGGGGTGGATTTGAACCACCGACCTATGGGTTATGAGCCCATCGGGCATTCAGGGCAAGCTCTCCTGACTGCCCTACCCCGCTGTAGTTACTGATGAATTAGGGTTTGTTTATAAGTCTTTCCAAGCCATATTTTGACAACTAATAAATACTTGAATAACTACCCTCTTTTAAAGAAGGCTGTCAACAACTTGGAGGGTGATGCAAATGCTTAGCATGAATTTTGTCAGGGAGAATCCGGATGTAATCAAGGCTGATCTTAAGAAGCGGGGGCAGCTTGATAGGATTGGCTGGGTTGACGATGTCATTGGCAAGGACAAGCTCCTGAGGGAGCTGCGCATCCAGATTGAGGAGCTCCGCCACCAGCGCAATGAGGCGAGCCAGAAGGTAAACGAGCTGAAGAAGAAGGGCGAGGACTACAGCAGATACGTACGGCAGATAAAGGACATACCTGATCAGATAGCTAAGCTTGAGGCTGAGATGGGGAAGCTCTCAGGGATGGTTTATTATATTCTTATGAGGCTGCCGAACATACTTCACGAGGCAGTGCCTGTAGGTAAGGACGAGACTGAGAATGTTGAGGTTAGGCGTTGGGGGGAGCCGAGAAGGCTTGATTTCGAGCTCCTGCCCCATGGCACGATTGCTGAGGAGCTTGACATTGCAGACTTTAAGCGTGCAGTTAAGGTTTCAGGAACAGGCTTTGTCTATATCAAGGGCGATCTTGTGCTCCTTGACCTTGCAATAATGCGCTTTGCAATTGATTTCTTGATAAAGAGGGGATTCACCCCTATCGAGCCTCCCCTGCTATTGGGCAAGAAGGGCTATGAAGGGGTTACTGACCTCGCGGACTTTGAGCAGGTCATGTACAAGATAGAAAACGAGGACCTCTATCTAATAGCAACATCTGAGCACCCAGTCATGGCCATGCACATGAATGAGGTCTTTGAGGAGGCTGAGCTCCCAGTAAGGTATGTTGGTGTGAGCGCCTGCTTCAGGCGCGAGATAGGAAGCCACGGTGTTGATACCAGGGGACTATTCAGGATGCACCAGTTCAACAAGGTTGAACAGGTTGTCTTCTGCAAACCCCAGGATTCGTGGAAGATCCATGAGGAGATACTGAAGAACAGCGAGGATATGTACCAGGCGCTGGAGATACCGTACAGGGTTGTGGCGATATGCACAGGCGACATCGGCACTGTCGCTGCAAGGAAGTTTGATATCGAGGCATGGTTTCCCAGGGAGCAGGCTTATAAGGAGGTCGGCTCATGCTCGAACTGCACAGCCTATCAGGCAACACGCCTCAACATAAAATACGAGACCATGGATAAGAGCAAGGAGTATGTGCATTCGCTTAACAACACAGGGATTGCCACATCGAGGTGCATGAGGGCGATTCTTGAGAACTACCAGAACAAGGACGGGAGCATTACCATCCCTAAGGTCTTAGTGCCCTTCATGGGAGGGCTTGAGAGAATCGCAGCTAAAAAACATTGAGTAGTAGGTTTTTGGTTATTAGTTATTGGTAATTGGTTTTCAGAATTTTGGCCACTCAACCCTTATGTTCTGGATAGAGGCTTAGTATGCCCTGCTCGCTTGCTTTACAAATCCCTCTCTCAGTAATTAAGCCAGTAACCAATCTTGCTGGAGTTACATCAAAGGCGTAGTTTGTTGCCGGGCTTTGCTCAGGTGTTAAGAGAACCCTTTTAATCTCACCATCACATAAACCTTGTATGAATCTAACCTCCTCTGCGCCTCTCTGTTCTATAGGAATCTCCTTAACACCATCCCTTATCTTCCAGTCAAATGTTGATGATGGAAGGGCTACATAGAACGGGATGTTGTTATCCTTTGCAGCAAGGGCTTTAAGGTAAGTTCCTATCTCGGCCTTGTTTCATCAACCCATACATGAATCTTAATGCCCTTATCAAAAGCAGCATAGATTGTAGATTGGGGCTGTTGCAGAGCCGTAATCAACAAAGGCAAGCCAACCAGCATTACAATGTGTGAGTATGTTTACTGTTTCCCCCTTCTTTTTCTTGCTGATCTCTTCAATTAGCTTCACTCCGTGCTCACAAATCATCAAAAGCACTATCCTTAGGAGCCTCTAAGGCAGCAATATACATACCAAAGCCAGCAGCAGCCCCAATCATAGTAGGGTATCCAAAACCCTCATATGATGGTGATGTCAGAATTTTCCCAACGTTATTTTACACCATGTTAAGTAAAGTTTCCCAACTTCACAGTTTAAGGAAAAATCCAGCCATGGCGCAGGCTCGGCAGGGGTTGCCCCCTTCGGGGTGCCGAGCAGGACATTTTGCGGAGCAAAATGGCCGTCTGCCGCCATGGATGGCTGGATTTTTCCGACAGACAGTATATACTTTAACAAGTTTACTTTACACACCAGAAAACTTTAACTACCAAACCCGAGCCATAAGAGCGAAGTCGAGGTGTTCAAGATTTTCTTTCTATCTTTTCTTCTTCGCACCAGCTCTCTTCCTGACACCCTCCTTAGCCTTACCAGCAGCAGCTCTAATGATCTTTCTCGCCTTAACCTTAGCCCTGGCCTTAACCCTGGCCTCAAGCCCCTTCACATGCTTCTTAAGCTTCTCCAGCTCGCTCTTTGACACAAGCCCGGATTTCTTGATAGCGAGCTCTGCATGCTTGCTCATCATACTCTGAATATGGGTGCCCTGCTTCTTGGCAGCAGACATCACGCTCTTAAGAAGCTCGCGAGCGTCCTTTTCAGAGACTTCGCCCTCTTTCATTAGCCTAGAGAGCTTCTTTTCAAAACGCTTCTCTGTGATGGCAGCAATACCTAAACCGAGAAGCACCCCCTTCTTCAACAGACTTGAAGCCTTGGTCATCAACTATCACCTCTAAACTTTTTAATGGAAAACTTTGAGTACAACTGGTATTTAGATTTTTCGTTACTCCCTCATCATCCTGAAGAGAATAATGATCATTGCACCTGCAATTAAGAAGCCTGCGCTTGAGAAGAGGGGCATGTTCATGAATCTAACCTGCTCTGAGTTCATTGTAAGTGCAGATGTTATCAGGAGTCCTGTCACGATAAGCCCAATGGTTATGCGGTTTGTTGTCGTGTCAATCTCGTGGTCCAGCCTCCTAAGGTCATTATGAATATACTTTACATTCTGATTGGTGTAGTGTATCTCCATGCTCATCTGAGAGGTCTTCTCTGGGAGCTCGTTGAGGAACTCTTTCATATCATAGGCCTTCTTCCACGCCCTCTTAAGCATGTATGCTGGCCTTCTCTTCTCAGCGATTGCATGCTCAACAAAGGGCTTTAGCTCAGACATTATGTTGAGCTTCGGATTTAGTTCCTTGCAGAGGCCCTCTGTTGTCAGGAGGGATTTTCCCAGGAGAACAAAGCCGACAGGGAGCCTGAGCCTGTATGCCCGCGCCAGCCTTACCAGTTTGTTGAGTAGCACTGAGAGGTCAACCTGTATCAGCGTGGTGTCATAGTACTCCCCGAGCTCACTGTAGATGTCCTCCTTGAAGGCCTCCCTGTCTATGGGCCTGGTGCATATCCCAAGGTTAAGAAGGCTGTTTGCAGCCTCGTCTAGATCATGCTCTGCAAGGGATATAAACAGGCGATTTATCCTCTGCCTGAGCCTCTCATCGAGATGCCCAACAATGCCAAAGTCAAGCAGGGTGATATGTCCTTTGCCCAGCACGATGTTGCCGGGATGCGGGTCTGCATGAAAGACGCCGAAGTCGAATATCTGCCTGAATACAGAATCAGTCACCATCTTTGCTATGGCCTTCCTGTTAAGGCTCTTATCATTGAGGTTTATCTCGCTTATCTTCTCTCCCTCTATGAACTCCATTGTGAGCACTCTTGTGGTTGTGTATTTCCAGAATACCCTGGGTATCCTTGTTGTCTTTATCTTTGCAAAGTTCCTGTAGAACCTGGATATGTTCTTTGCCTCCTTCACATAGTTGAGCTCATCATTGGTGTAGTCCTCAAACTCCTTAACAACCCCTGTCGGGGATACGATGTCTGTCTTGATACGCCTCTCCAGGAGCCTGGCGATGTAGTAGAGCACGTCTATGTCTGTCTTCATAAGCCCCTGTATGCCTGGCCTCTGGACCTTTACTGCAACAAGCTCATTGGTCTTAAGCCTGGCCCTGTGGACCTGTCCTATTGAGGCTGCTGCGACAGGCTCGCTCTCAAACTCCTTAAACACCTCACCCATGGGCTGCTTCAGCTCCAGCTCTATGATGCCCTTGACATCAGAATATGGGAATGGCTTGACACGATCCCTTAGCTTCCTGAATTCCTGGCAATAAGACTCTGGCACCAGGTCAAATCTCAAGCTGAGGAGCTGGCCGAGCTTTACAAACGCTCCTCCGAGCTCTTCAAAGGCCTTTCTGAGGCGCTCTGCCTCATCACCCCGCCCCTTTTCAGCCAGGTTTCTGGCCTTTATCCTGTTAACGAGGAAGTCAAGCTCGTACTTACCGAGTATTTTAACAACCTGCTCGATGCGCCTGGCATCCTTCACCCCTTTTATAATGCCCCCTATTGACATGCTCAGTCACTTATACGTGTGCCTTTAAATTCCTTGCCCTCGAGTATGCCTTTCAGATTCCTGATGTTAGAGGAGGCTATTATAACCCTAAGGCCGTGCTGCCTTGCAAGCCTGCTCGCAACAGGGTCAAACGGCATGTTCATGCCAGGCTCCCATTTCTCGCCAACAATCCCTATAAACTCATTCCAGGTCATGGCTCTTATCGGCTTAGCATCCCTGTGCCTCTTTGGATCCTTATCATAGACATAAGGGGTGTTTGTTATGTTTATAATGCTGCCAGCCTTAATCTGTATAGCAAGCCTTACAGCCATAAAGTCAGTACTCCTCCCAGGCTTCCAGCCTGCTGCCACTGCAATTGGGGTGTTAAGCTGGATCTCTTCAGGGTTCGTTATTATTTCCTGGGGGGCGTTGCTTCCAAACACGATCTTCATAAGGTGCGCGTTAAGCCATGTTGCCCTTATGCCGAGCCAGTCAAGCTCGCTCGCTGAGGGCTTTGCAAGTTCAAGGGCAGCCCTGTTGTACTTGCGGCAGGTATTGCCTCCACCACAGCAGATAACAAACTGCTCGCCCTTTCTTACCCTTGCCTCAATAAGCTTGCGGAACTCGCGTATGAAAGAAAGGTCTATCTGATCTGAGCTCGGAATAATAACCGAGCCTCCTAGAGATATCACCCATTTTTTACCTGGCATAGAGTTAACATCCTCTTTTTCAGTTTTCTGCGTCGGGTATCGTCAAAACCCGACACCGCCTAAATCAGCGGGCTTTGTATAACCCCTCGAGGGGGTTATACAAAGCCCTCTATATTGACTTAGCAATGTACACAATCTCCCCTGCTGGCTCGCCGCAGATAATGCACTTGCCCTTTGGCTTTTCAGGACTCCTGAATGGGGTGCCGCACACATCGTATGTTGTCTTCTCCTTGAGGGTCTCAGCGCAGCCCTGGCCTTGCATGCCAGTTGAGCAGAATGGCACCTTGATAAAGCCCTTATGGCTGGCCATTATCCTTTCTGCCTCATCCATGCTGCCTGCGCTGGCTATGGCCCTGTTAAAGAATCCCTCAGCATGCTTCCACAGCTCCCTGTCCAGGGCATCAGCCTCCTTCCTTATCATTGATGATAGGCCTTTCAGGCCAGCAGCCTCCTTGTGCGAGTCTATCCTCCTGACAATGGTAGCTGTCTTCTTCTCAGCCTCACGCGGCCCAATTTCAATGCGGATTGGGACCCCTAACAACTCCCACTCGTTAAACTTGAAGCCAGGTGTCTTGTCACTCACGTCAACCCTTGCCCTTATCCCCTCACCTGAGAGAAGGTCCTTAACCATCAGTGAGTGTTTAAGCACATCCCGGTTTTC
>PEYS01000046.1:8380-10656 GCA_002763335.1 Candidatus Woesearchaeota archaeon CG08_land_8_20_14_0_20_47_9
TGGCAGTACAAGCCCCTTGTCATCACCGTGAATTGCGATCACAGCAGCCATTATGCGCCATATCCCTGGGCCAAAACAGGTCTGCCAGCAGAGCTTCTCCCTGCCGTCAGAATCCTTAAAAACAACATTATAGGCCCTTGCAAACCTCTGGCCAAGGTCATGGGTTGAGCTGATCTGGTTGCGCCTACCATCAGGCAGGAGGCTGTCAGAGGCGTATGTGTCATCAGCACCCATAAACTTGTCCCACTGAGGGCGCCTGAAGAATATGAAGGGTATCTTCAGCCTCTTCTTAACAACATTCTCCATGGTCTTCATATCCTCCCTGATCTGGGCAAGTGCCTCCTCATGCTCCCTGAACACGTCGTGGCTCTCAAAGAACATAAACTCCCTTCCCCGCAAGAATGGCCTGGTTGTCTTCTCATTCCTAAACACAGTGATCCTCGACTGATAGCCCTTGAATGGTAGGTCATTGTAGCTCCTTATCCACAGGGAGTACATCGGATAAATCTGGGTCTCGCCTGTCGGTCTTAGAGCAACTCGCTCCTCAAGCTTTGCCCCTCCTGCATGGGTTATCCAGAACACGTCAGGGGCAAAGCCAGCATGCTCCTTCTCCTTCATAAGGTTTGATTCAGGTATCACTGCTGGAAAGAGCATTGGCTCATGGCCTGTAGTTTCGACATCCTCCTCAAGCATCTCATATATCTTCCTCAATATCCTCATTGCCCAGGGTCTGTGCACAATAAAGCCCTGGACATTGTACCTTAGGTCAGCGAGCTTAGCCCCCCTCTCAGAGCATACCTGGCTGAACCACTCGCTGAAGTTCTCGGATTTCTTGACTGTAATACCCAGTTCTTTGCCTTCGTCATGGTTAAGATTCTGGTTGTCTTTCTCTTCTTCCATGATTCTTCACCTGCTTGGGAATTATTGAATATTTGAATTCTTTATATAGTTTGTTGATTAAAGGGCGGGGTCTCATAAGATTCTTACCGCCCTGCTGTGATGACTGAAGGGGGATTTACGCTGCTCAATAAATCGAAGTTAGCTGCAATCAACTCCTCCAAAACTATAAAAAGTCTGCAGTTGTCCGCCCCCTCTACGCCCCGCATTATCAGCTATTTCAACAACAGGCAGATGTTTGAGGCAGTGAAGGAATGTCAAGAATAGAACCAACAATCAAAAACAAGGCCTATGCCCTTAGGAGACTCAAACAACTACTCTACGATGCAGTGCGCATAAGGCTTCCTGACCAGAAATTCGGCCTGCTCTTCTCCGGAGGCATTGACTCAATAGTCATCGCCAGGGCCCTGAAGGATTCAGGCAGGGAATTTACATGCTTCACTGCTGCAACAGATGAAGGTTGCGCTGATATTGTTAACTCTAGGAGGGCTGCTCAGGTTCTTGGCCTGAGGCTGAGGTACTGGATAATGCCTCAGGACGAGGTTGAATCATACCTTAAAAAGATCATCCCATTAATCAGGGACAGCAACCCTATCAGTGTTGGGGTTGCGCTTCCCATATACACTGCCTCAGAGCTTGCCAGCAGGGATGGCTGCAAGGCTGTATTCTCAGGCACTGGGGCAGATGAGTTGTTTGCAGGCTACAATAGGCATAAGCATGTAGCTGATCTGAGGGGGTTGAACAGGGAATGCTACTATGACGTATTAAATTGCTACAAGCGAGACCTATATCGTGATGGTGTGATCACAAGGGACAATGGTCTAGAGCTGATAGCTCCATACCTTGACAGTGCAGTTGTTGATTTTGCGTTGCGCATTGACCCGGGGCTGAAGATATTTAAAGGAGATCCTGCTTTAGATGCCCACTCTGACTCAAGGGATCGTATCATAAACAAGTATATCCTGCGAGAGCTCGCATTAAAACTCAACATTCCTAAATCAATAGCCTTTACAAAGAAGAAGGCAGCACAGTACGGCAGCGGCTTTGACAGGGCGATTGAAAGGCTTGCTAAGAAGCACGGATATAAATACAAGTCAACTTATCTAGAGGGAATTTTGACTCCTGCCGTAAGGCAAGCCCAGAAATCCTTTGGATTTCTCGTGGCCGAATGGAACCCGCGTGTTTACTGAACAAGCGGGTGGAATGACTGCATTCAAATAGGTATTTAACATAGGTAAAAAAATGAAACTAGCAGCCCTCGTAAGCTCAGGCAAGGACAGCCTGTTTGCAACATACCTGATGAAGAAAAAGGGCCATGAAATAGCCTGCCTCGTGACGATCAAGAGCAGGAACAAGTCCTCTTATATGTTTCACACACC
>PEYS01000199.1:0-2465 GCA_002763335.1 Candidatus Woesearchaeota archaeon CG08_land_8_20_14_0_20_47_9
ATAAGATAAAGACAGAAGAGGGGCTAATGCATGTCCTTGATGGCCTGAGGAGATCAGGTAAGAGGGTTGTCTTTACCAACGGGTGCTTTGACATACTACACGCAGGGCATGTAAGATACCTCAATGAGGCAAAGAAGCTAGGCGATGTGCTCGTTGTAGGCATTAACACAGACAGCTCTGTCAAGAGGTTCAAGGGGGAAAAAAGACCGATAAACCCTGAGGATCAGCGTGCAGAGGTGGTGGCAGCCCTTGAAAGCGTCGACTTTATAGTATTGTTCAATGACCGCTATCCATCGAGGATTATCTCGCTGCTAAAGCCGGATGTGCATGTTAAGGCCGGAGATTATACGCCTGACCAGATGCCAGAGGCAGGTGTTGTAGAGTCTTACGGCGGCAAGGTGGTCATTGTAGAGCTGGTTAATGGAATCTCCACAACAAGGATAATAAGGAAGATCATTGAAGCTTACGGGGCTGATTCAGATGAAAACAAGGCTTGAATGCGCCAACTGCTTTACACGCCAGATAGAGAACTTCGTTAAACTTGCAGGGATTGACAAGACCCAGGCAGAGATAATAGAGAGCGAGATGAAGAAGTATGTTGAGCGCCGCCTGAAGAAGGGCGCATGGCTCCCAGAGGATGTCAACATGTTCACAACCTTCTGGTACCGCGAGCTCTATGACCTGGCAGGCAACCCAGACCCCTACAGGGAGATGAAGGAGCAGGCAAACGAGGTAGCCTTAAAGATAGCAGGCAGGATATCACCCAAAAATCTGAGGGAGAGAGCGATGACAGCGATTGTAGGCAACACCATTGACTTCAGCGCCTGCCAGGGGCATGAGTATGACATAAATGAGATTGTGCCGACCTTCGAAAGGCTAAGCTCAGAAGACTTTGCAATATGCGACATTGAGGAGCTTGATCTGGCCCTCAGATCAGCAAATACAGTGCTCTACCTCCCTGACAACAACGGCGAGATTGTCTTTGACTGCTTTCTGCTTGAACACATAAACGAGTTCGTGCCAAAGGAGAGGGTCTTCATAGCAGGCAAGTCCTCTCCCCTGGTGTCAGATGTGACTGTTGATGAGCTCAGGCAGCTCGGAATAGACAGGTATGGCAAGCTAATCTCAACAGGCACAAACAGCTTCGGCATAAACCCATACGAGGTATCTGACGAGTTCAAGGAGCTCTTAAGAACAGCAGATGTGATTATTGCAAAGGGCCAGGCATACTACGAGTCAATCTCAAACTACAACTTCAGGAATGTATTCCACCTCCTGCGCATAAAATGCCCCCTGCTTGGAGAGAGCATCGGGCTTCCAGCAGGCTCAAACGTCCTTATGTCATCAGAGCGATATGCAAAGCAGGGCATGCCATACTTTGATACTGGTGAGGGTGCTGATGAGGAGTCCAGCAATAATGTAAATAATGTAGGTAGAACACTGCACGTGCATGCCAATTCTAATAAAGCTGCTGATACAGCAATAGCAAGCGGGATTGATGCAGAGCTGCTTACAAGGCTCAAGGGCACAGCCCAGGAGTTGAGGAGGGAGATACTCACAATGATAACCAGGGCAGGCTCAGGCCACCCGGGGGGAAGCCTCTCTGCAATCGACATAATAACAGCCCTCTACTTCTACAAGATGCGCTACAAGGCTGAGGAGCCCCACTGGTCAGAGAGGGATAGGTTTGTGCTGAGCAAGGGGCATGCCTGCCCTGCACTATACGCAGCCCTTGCAAGGGCAGGATTCTTTGACCAGGCTGCGCTTGCACACCTCAGATGCCCGGACAGCATACTCTCAGGCCACCCTGACATGAACAAAACACCAGGCATTGACATGACAACCGGAAGCCTGGGCATGGGCTTAGCAGCAGCAGTCGGCATGGCAATTGCAGGCGTTATTGATAAGAAGGACTATCATGTATACGCCATGATAGGCGACGGCGAATGTCAGGAAGGAAACATCTGGGAGGCTGCAATGGCAGCAGCACACTACAAGCTGACAAGGCTTAGGGTCTTTCTGGATTTAAACGGCCTGCAGATTGACGGCTGTACAAGGGATGTAATGAACATTGAACCGATTGCAGACAAGTGGCTTGCCTTTGGCTGGAGGGTCTTAGAGGTAAATGGGCATGACTTCAGGGATATAATCAATGCCCTTGATGAACCTGATGACAGGGAAAAGCCTACAATAGTTATTGCACACACAGTAAAGGGTAAGGGCGTTTCATTTATGGAGAATGTCGTTGACTTCCACGGCAAGGCACTTACAGAGGAGGAGCTGGATAAGGCACTAAAGGAGCTGGCATAAATGGAATCAACAAGGGAAGCATATGGAAAGGCTCTGGCATTTCTAGGGGAACATAACAAGAGCCTAGTCGTGCTTGACGCAGACCTCTCAAAGTCAACAAAGAGCTGCGAGTTTGCAGCAAGGTTCCCAGAAAGGTTCTTTAATGTCGGCGTTGC
>PEYS01000199.1:2477-2619 GCA_002763335.1 Candidatus Woesearchaeota archaeon CG08_land_8_20_14_0_20_47_9
GATAGGCATAGCAGCAGGGCTTGCAAGCTGCGGCAAGGTCCCTTTTGCAAACACCTTAAAGAACCTTTCTGGGAACCTTGCTGCAAACTCGCAGCTCTTTGTTGACTTTGAGAGGTCTGCGTCAAGCACGACTAGGCTCTTG
>PEYS01000195.1 GCA_002763335.1 Candidatus Woesearchaeota archaeon CG08_land_8_20_14_0_20_47_9
TATTTTTGACAAAATGCGAGGAGACCGAGCGAGCAGAGCGAGCGAGCATGCCCCTGGTCTGCTAGCAGTGTCTCCGAGCATTTTGACAGATTCTCAGATTTTAATAAGGGGAGAGGAGTATTAGGGAGGTTGTATGTTACTCAGATCAGTCAAGATGGAAAACATAAGGAGCTACATCTCAGAGGAGATTAAGCTCCCTTCTGGCTCGGTGATGCTGAGCGGTGATATTGGGGCTGGCAAGTCAACTGTCTTCCTTGCAGTTGAGTTCGCTCTCTTTGGCTTCAGACCTGACCTTGATGGCACCTCGCTGCTTAGAAACGGGGCGATAAAGGGCTCTGTTCAGGTTGGCTTTGAGATTGACAGCCACAGCGTTATAATAAGGCGAAGCCTGAGGCGTTCAAGATCATATGAGGTGAGGCAGGGCAAGGGATTTATAGCTGTAGACGGCGTTAAGAGCGAGCTGACCCCATCAGAGATAAAGGCCAGGGTTCTGGAACTACTGGGCTATCCGAAGCAGCTCCTGACAAGGTCAAAGGCCCTGATATACCGCTACACAGTCTACACCCCGCAAGGCGATATGAACCGCATCCTGCTTGACAGCAGCGACAGCCGCATAGATATCCTCCGCAGGGTGTTCCAGATAGACAAGTACAAGCGCATAAGGGAGAATGCCTCAATCCTGATAAAGGCCCTGAGGGAGAGAAGGGCTGAGACAGCAGGCAGGATATCAGACCTGGGTGAGAGGGAAGAGCAGAGGGATATGATAAGATCAGAGCTGAAGGGCATTGAGGCAGAGCTCTCGGGAGCAGCAGAAGAGCTTAAGAGGCATCAGGGGGTGATCACCCTAAAGGCCAGTGAACTGAGAAGCATCGAGGCATCTGTCTCGAAACTTAATGAGCTCAGGCAAGAGACCAGAGAGCTCCAGACAAGCCTGAGGGAGAGGGAGGCGCAGCTTCAGGCAACAGGAGCTGATGCTGAGAAGGCCAGGGCCCAGCTTGATGCCCTTAAGCAGAGGCTTGACTCAATAGTTATACCTGATGCAAGGCCAATACATGAGCTTGAGGAATCCCTCAAACAGAAGGATGCCAGCTACAGGGACTTCATAGGGAAGCGATCAGCTGCACTAAGCCAGCAAGGGCTTATCAGAAGCAGGCTGGATGACCTCAAAGAGGAGATAGCCCTCCTTGAAAACCAGGTTGAATCCCTAAAAACTAAGCAGGAGGCGCTGAGATCAATCAGCAAACCAGATACAGCTAAATACCTGGAGGAGCTCTCTGCCCTCGAAGCCCATGTAAAGGCGCTTGAAGCGGTTATTCAACGCAGCCACGCCCTTATAGAGCACTCAGAGGCAACTAAACAGAAGATAAATGCCCTTGATCAATGCCCGCTCTGCATGCAGGGGGTGAGCAGCAGCCATAAGGAGAGCGTATGCAACAGAGAGGATGAGCTTATTGCCGCACAGCGCAGGGTATTAGAGCAGAAAGCCTTGGAGCGCGATGAAAGGCTGCAGGGGATCAGCAGGCTAAGAGGGGAGATTGAGGCAGCACGCAGCTCTGAAAAGGCCGCTGACCTGCTTAAAGCAGAGGCTGAAAACCTAAAGAACTCCCCAAGGCTCCTCACACTCAGATGCAGGCTTAAAGAGGAGCTTCTGGAGAAGGAGAAGGCACTGACAAGAGACCTCGCCGAACTAAGCCAGGAGAGGGAGGAAGAGCTCAAGAGAGGGCTGGCCCAGCTCAAGGCAGATGCTGAACTCGCCAGAGAACGAGAGCTTAGGCTGGATGAGAAGAGGCATATAGGAGAGATGATCAGCGAGAAGAAAGACCACATAGCCCTGCTTGAGGGACGCATAAAACAGCTGTCTGAAGACATCAGGCTAGAATCAGAGAGGCTGCAGGAACTGAAGCTGAGGGCAGAAGAGCTTGGCGATGTTGAGGGCGAGTACTCGCGAAAAAAACAGGATCTGGATGCTCTTAAAGCGCAGGAGAATGAGCTTATTGCAATGGACGCCTCGATAAGAAGCAGGCACTCGCTTAAGAGCGAGGCATTAAAGGCAGCTGAAGAGGAGATTGCTGAGAAGCGCAGGCTTGCGAAGAGAAACCATAGGCTCAGCCAGATACTCCACTGGGTTGAGGAGCATTTCTCAAGCCTCATGATGCTTATGGAGAAGCAGGTTATGCTGAACATACACTGCCAGTTTGACGAGCTCTTCAGGGAGTGGTTTGAGATGCTGCTGGAAGGAGCCCTTACTGCGCGCCTTGATGACAGCTTCATGCCGATCACCGAGCAGAACGGTTACGAGCTGGCAGTGGCAGCCCTCTCAGGGGGTGAGAAGACGAGCTGCTCCCTCGCCTATAGGCTTGCCCTCAACAGGGTGATAAACAACAACCTCGCCCTTAACACCCGCAATTTCATCGCCCTTGATGAGCCAACTGACGGCTTCTCAAACCAACAACTGGATAGGATGAGGGATGTCCTTGACCAACTCGGCCTGAAACAGGTGATCATAGTATCCCACGAACAGAAGATAGAGAGCTTTGTCGAGAGCG
>PEYS01000028.1 GCA_002763335.1 Candidatus Woesearchaeota archaeon CG08_land_8_20_14_0_20_47_9
GCTTCGAAACGCAGATTTTCGGACTCAAAAGTTCTCGCCCTAAAGCGCGAGCTACCCACGAACTTTTGAGTATAATTAATATATAAATTTAACCCAAAACCCCCTCAGCCACATCAAAAACCTCCTCCACACTAATACCCCTCATGCACGCAGGCCTCTTGCAGCCCTTTTTAAAGCCTCCGAAGAGGGTGTAGCATGGCTGGCATTTTAGGCTCTTTTCAATTACTATCGCATTCTCTGGGGCAAACCTCCTGCTTGGGGTTGGGCCGAATAAGGCAATGGTCTTTGTCTGGGTTGCTGCTAGGTGCGTTGGGCCAGAGTCGTGGGTTATGAACAGGTCACAGTGCTTCATCAAGGCAGTGCTCTGGAGTATTGAAAGCCTGCCTGTGAAGTCATGAACAAGGCTTCTGTTTCTCTCCAGTCTGCCTATTATAGACCTTGAGACCCTCAGATCAGCTCTGCCGCTACCAAATATGGCCACAGCATAACCCTTGTCTAAGAGCATCTTTACAAGCTGCAGGTAGCGCTCCTCAGGCCATCTTTTAAGTGCAAATTCCTGTCCTGGGTTGCTAGCACCACCAGGGGCTATGCCTATCAGCCTTTGCAGCCTGAACTTGCGTATCTCTGAGGCTGTTTTATCTGCCCATATAATGTCCTTCTTAGCAGGGTAGAGAATGGGTTTGCAGCCTTCCACTGCTAGTGGTGGGGGCGGGTAATTTATACCATTATGGCCCTCAAGCTCTACTCCTTTGATAATGGCAACTGCCCTTGCAAGGTCACAGTAGTACTGGCCTTCATATTTGCTTCCTGTAAAGGGGATTGCCAGGTTGTAGAGAAAGCCCTCTCCATGCCTATCAAAGCCTATAATTATTGGTATGCGGCACAGCCTTGCAAACAAGCCGAAGATCCAGTGCTTGTCAAGCATGAAGGCAAGGTCAAAGTGGCGCTTCCTTATGCGTGAGGCCAGCTTTAAAGCAGGGGCGATCTTCTTTCTGATGAATATCTGGTCATCAAAATCAATCACATCATTAACAAGCGGCTCAGATAGCACAGCTGCAGACGCCCTGCCAGTGAGGTATGTAATCTCCACCCTTGGAAAGAGCTTGCGTAGCTGCTCAAGCATTGGGGTGCTCATAACAACATCTCCTAAGCCCCCAGAGCGCATGACGAGGATTGTTCTCACTGTGCTAAGGTCTTGCTTTCTTACACGCCTTGGCCTGGGGATGAGGCTGAAGATGGGTTTCCTCAGCATTGCAGCTAGTGGAAGCCTGTTTTTTACCATTACGAATGAGTGGGTTAGAGACAGAATATTTAAAGGCAGTTATTTTTGTTGTTAAACTAGGAGTCAGTCAAATGAAACAGGCTAGCTGACTAAACTTCTGAAGAATAGGATCCAGCGATTTAGTTAAGCAGCCACTACCTTAGCACGCTCAATAATGTTTGGTGCTGAAAAATCCGGAAATCCTCCGGTTTAGCACGCTTTGTTAATCCATTGGTTTTTCAGGCATTTGACATGAAAATCTACATATTTCTAGCAAACATTTATATATAACTTTCTCTTTTTATGTATATATAATGAAATCAGGAAACATAACACTAACAAAATCCATGATTTGCACCCTTATTGCCATAATCAATGGTAAGAACTCACTAGGATTGCTACAACAAGAGCTTAATGCTTCTAAATCATGGGTGACCAGGATTATTGAGCAGCTTGAAAAGCAAGGATTTGCAAGAAAAATCCGGAGAGGCATTTCACTTAAGATAGAATTGGCAGAGACTCCATTTGCTATCAGCTTCAGAAACATGTATCTGGAGAAACCTTACAGAAAGTACGAAGAAATGTTTCTTGGAAGAAATCTCGACGTTCTATTGTCAATTGCTACTGGGAAAAAAAGCGCTCAGACAATAGCCGACATGATGGGAGTGCAGGCCCGGATCATCAGGCCTAGGTTGAGATTTCTTGCTAACAAGGGATTGCTTGTAAAGGAGGGAAGGAAATATGGCATAAGTGAAAGCCAAAAGCAAGTAATCAGATTCCTACTGGATCTGAGGAATTTTTCAACTTACAGCGGCAGACTTTTGTGGAGGTTTGGAGATGAGAGCTTGATCAAAGTAAGATCCCCCCCAAAAATCAAAGGAGCCCTTACAGGCATGAACAGATACAAGGATTTTGGGGTGGCTGTTAACACGGTTGCTTTTATGTGTTATATGGGCCATGAGAAAATATCAATAAATCATGTATTCTTGCACAGTTTATTTGAGATAGATGATGCTCGCAGTGTTTCCCTGGCTGTGACGTTTTATGCAAAGAACAAACTCTACACTACCAAAAACCTAAGGAAGATTCATAAACTAGCTGAAAAATATGATAAGAGCAATGAAGTTAAGGAGATTGAAAGAATTTTTATCTTATTCAAGCAAAGAAAGACTGAAAAAATAATTGAGAGCGAATGGCTGCCTGTAATTGACTTAAAGGAAATAAAGAGACACTTTGCTTTGTATGAGGTGAAGAATGTTTGAGAAACAATCGTTAGAAGAATTTTTTGAAAAAATAAATGAAGCAGCAGAAT
>PEYS01000192.1 GCA_002763335.1 Candidatus Woesearchaeota archaeon CG08_land_8_20_14_0_20_47_9
GAAAGGGCTGGAACCAGCGCATGCACATATTCTTTGCCAATGAATGGGAAGGCGAGCCTTCAAAGGCGAAGCCGAGTGCAGTCAAGATTTTCTTGCCCACAAGCCATGCACATTACAGTACTCCCTTGCTGAGATCTTCTCTGCCTTTATCTGGAACTCTGCCTCTGGAGCCTCGCCTGGCTTGAGGAATTTCCTGCAGGACCTGCCATCAGCAATAACCTCAATCCATTCGATGTAGTGCTTCTCCTCCATCGGATGCGGGACTGAGCCTATCTTTACCTTAACACCAGCTCCTGTTTTCTCTATTATTGGCACGTGCTTCTCCTTCCCCTGGTCAGCGGTCTTCTCCTTCAGCAGCTCCATTGGCTGGCCGCAGCATACTAGCTCGCCAACCCCTGTATGCAGAACCTCCACAATATTCCCGCATATGTTGCACCTGTAGACCTGTTTTAATTCTGTCATCATGTTCACCTCTATCAAAGCCAATAATAATCCGTCCATCAGCAGGTTATTCAGAGCCTTTTTATAAAGTTAATGAAAACTTTGAATAGACTCGGCTTCGCCTTGCGGCTCGCCTCGCTATTCAAAGTTTTCTTATGTCTAGACCGCTACTTTATGATGCAAGCTTAATTGATGCTCCTTTTTTTGCATCCTCTCATATCAGAGAGGGCGTGTTTATTTTTGTCTTTATACAAATAAGACAAAAGAGGGATTTGAACACTGAGCCGAGCCATAAGCGAGGCGAATGTGTTCAAATCCCTCTGACCAAATCTTTTTATAGTATCCTCATTTCTCGAATTCATCATGGTGATAACAGCTGTCCAGAGGTTTAAGCTCAAGGGCTTTATTGAGGAGCTCTCAAACTACCGAGGCAGGCATACTGAGCTCGTCTCTGTATACGTGCCTTCAGGTTATGACCTGAACAAGATAACAAGCCATCTTGCTCAGGAACAGGGGACTGCAACCAACATCAAGTCTACAAGCACGAGAAAGAATGTTATTGATGCTCTTGAGAAGATGCTCCAGCACCTGAAGCTATTCAAGCAGACACCTGAGCATGGACTGGCTGCCTTCTCAGGCAACGTGGCTGAGCGCGAGGGCATGTCCGATGTCAGGGTCTGGAGTGTCGAGCCCCCAGTGCCCCTGAAGACCAGGATTTACCGCTGTGACAAGGCCTTTGTTCTAGAGCCGCTACAGGAGATGCTTGAGACAAGGGATGTTTATGGCCTGGTGGTTATGGACAGGCGCGAGGGCAACATATCCCTTTTGAAGGGCAAGTCCATAATACCATTGGCAAAGTCAACGTCAAACGTGCCTGGGAAGACCAGGGCAGGGGGACAGAGCTCACAGCGTTACGCCAGGATACGCGAAGGAGCAGCTAAGGAGTTCTACAGCAGGCTTGGAGAGCATATGAAGGAGGAGTTTATCAACAATCGCGAGATCAAGGGCATCATTGTTGGCGGCCCAGGACCTACAAAGTACGACTTTGTAAACGGCAATTACATAACGAATGAGGTTAAGAAAAAGATTATCGGCATCAAGGACATCTCCTATACTGGGGATTTTGGTCTTAATGAGCTTGTTGACATAAGTCAGGACATCCTCGCCAATGAGGAGATCACAGCTGAGAAGCAGATTGTCAACAGGTTTCTAGAAACACTTGCAAAGAATCCCGGCATGGCTGCTTATGGCGAGGCCCATGTAAGGGCAGTGCTCTCAATGGGGGCTGTGGAGACACTACTCCTGTCCGAAGGCATTAACCCCAAAGTGTTAAAGGAGCTTGAGGAGGAGGCAGAGAGGACAGGGAGCTGTGTTGAGATTATATCTGTAGAGACCAAGGAGGGGGCGCAGCTGCGCGACATTGGAGGCATAGCAGCCATACTACGCTACGAGGTCAGCCAATGATAGAGGAGGCCTGGAAAAGTCTTTACCCTAATGAGGGTTTTAACTTCAGACCCAACATAAGCTATTCCTCACGCCTTAAGGAGTACAACGCCACTCTGCAGAAGCGCGGTAGCGAGCTTAAACTTAAGCTAAGCAGCAGCTGGAGGGATGTCAGCAGGGAGATTGTAATTGGCTTGATTCAGGGCCTTATCATAAGGTTGTTCAGGGACAAGCATGCTGAGAGGACGCTTAACATGGAGCTCTACGACGCCTTCATAAAGAACATTCCCCTCGCTAACAGCCTGCCAGAGTGCGATGCGAGACTGGAGCAGGTATTTAACAGGGTTAACAGCAGCTACTTTATGGGGGCTGTGCAGAAGCCAAACCTGGCATGGGGCAGGCTGAGCTCAACAAAGCTTGCAAGCTATGATTTCCACACTGACACTATAACTGTGAGCAGCCTCTTCATTGATGCTGATCTGATAGTGCTGGAGTACCTCATCTTTCATGAACTCCTGCATAAGAAGCTTAAGTTCACCTCTTCAAGGCTCAGAAGCCTGCATCACAGCAGCAGGTTTAAAAAACTCGAGCAGGACTTTAAGGGCATTGCCAAGGCTGAACAAATAATAAGGATGATAGTCAGAAAGAATAGGAGAGTGGGCTTTGGCTAACCAAAGCCCTCTGATGTCATTCGTGTCAAGACGTTGAAAACTTTGACTACCGAGGCGAGCCTTCAAAGGCGAAGCCGAGTGTAGTCAAAGTTTTCTAGCCGATAGCCCTTCTGAGGTCAGTTACCTCTGCGCTGCTCACTCCCTTAATGGCTGCGATCTTCTTTTCTAGCTTCTCAGTGCTTCCGAGCTTCTCATCCACTGAGAACATAAGCATTATAGCCTTTAAGCCAAATGCCACCTCATTTAGCTCTGCCTTACACCCCCTACCGCCGAATTCAGTTACAATCTCCACAGCCCTTTTCTTTATTGGCTCAAGATTTATCTCAACGCCCTCAGGCATTATCCTCAGCGTCACAATCATTACACCCATGCTGACACCACTATCCTCACTAGTTTGGTCCGGAGAAGCCGCATAAGGCACATGTGTACCTCGCAGCTGTCCTTCTGCAGTTCTTGCATCTTACAATCTCGCTCTTACCGCAGTTAGGGCACATAAAGCGCGCAACACCACTAGAGTTTGTTATCCTCTCCTTACATGAAATGCATACTATCTCATCTTCCTTTGCCATGGTCTCACTCCTGGCTTGGGAGTGAAGAGTCTATTTAAAAAGGTTTGTGTGGCAGGTTAAGAAGTCTGCTGGACTGTTAGTATGGGCGCACAGAACTTACTTTCTGTCCCACACCCTTGACAGGCAAAAAACATTTATAGAGGGCTTTGAATAACCCCTATAGGGGTTAGTCAAAAGCTCGCCCGCACAAAGCAAGCTGGGGGCATGCTCGCTCCTCGCAAGATGGGCGAGCTTCTTGCAGCAAGGCGAGCTTTTGACTGCCGAATGGAACCAGTGTGTTCACCACCAGTGAACACACTGGTGGAATGACTGCAGTCAAAGCCCTCTAATTTATAACCGCACCATGGCAAAATCAGAGATAAGGCTGATAGGCATTGATGACGCCCCCTTTGACAAATTCAGGGCAAGGGAGACTAGGGTGATCGCCACCTTCTTTAGGGGAGGCAGCTCAATGGATGGCCTGCTCTGCACAACAGTTGCTGTTGATGGCGATGATGCCACTTCCAAGATTGCAGCGATGATAAAGAGGAGCCGCTTCATGCCGCAGCTGCAAGCGATCCTCACTGATGGAATAGCTGTTGGGGGCTTTAATATCATTGACATAAAAAAGCTCTCTGGAGAGTTGAAAATCCCTGTCATTGCAGTCATGCGGGCATACCCTGACAAGCCTGAGATGGAGAAGGCGCTGCGAAAGTTAGGTAAGGATGACAAAATAGCCCTGCTCAGGTCAGCAGGCAGAATAAGGAAATCAAGGCATCTTTACGTGCAGTACAAGGGCACAACCAAGGGCTTTGTGGATGAGGTTATAAGGATAAGCTGCACAAGGTCAGACATACCAGAGCCATTAAGACTGGCGCATATAATAGCATCAGGAATTGTGTTTGGGGAGAGCAGGGGGAAGGCCTGAAAAGATTATTCCTCGAAACCTGAAGGTTCTGCTAAATCTGCTGCTACGTCTTCTAAGCTCTTACATGCAGCAGCATATAATTCAGCCCCCGTTTCCAACTTCTGTTTCCACCAATCATTAACTTTGTCAGGGGTTGAATCTCTTTCTGCCGCTTGCAACACAGCTAACGTCTCAATTAATAAATTTTTCCAATTAATCATTTAACAGTAGCTAAATACATAATATTGCCTTGTTCACCATTTTTATATGTGGTCATTCCATCCTCTTGTTTTTGCGTGCCAAGTTCGTTTTTCTTATGTCGCTTCTGCTTTTCGCTCTTGACACAAATGACGTCAGAGGGCTTTGAACCCGATGGCGAGTTAGGAAGTCGAGGTGTTCAAAACCCTCTCACATAAAACCCGTCTTCATCCTCATCAGAGCTGCATTCAGCAGGGTCAGCAGCGCTCTCCTTAAAGCCTTCAATGTGCGTCATAAGGGGCCCTCTCCTGCACTCCTTTATAAACGAGTTAACGGCCTTTTCATCGCCTAGGGCTAAAATCTCAAGGCTTCCATCTCGCCTGTTCCTCACATAGCCCTTAATGCTCAGGCAATCAGCACGCTGCCTTGCAAACTCCCTGAAGCCAACGCCTTGAACCTTGCCTGTGATGACCAAGCGTACGCATTTATCTGGCATGATCTATGAGGTGTTAAAAGAAATATTTAAATGCATTGAATGAAACTGGCGGGCTTGCTTTGAGTACACCAGCGGAATGACCGCATTCAAAAATTATATAAACTGCCTGCTTCTCCCCCTCACGAATGGCAGATGATGGGGATGAAGAGGAGTTGTCCATAGACTTCAGCAAGCTGCTGAGCATCTTTTCTGGCAAGAAGAAGAAAAAGAAGAGCAGTAAGCTGAGTAAGCTGCGGAACACAACCATTACTGCGCATTCTGAGGAGCATGAAGGGGAAGAGCCTGAAGGGGCATCAGAGAGGATTGCAGGGGGGAGGCTGCATAAGCATAAGAAACGCAAGGCCCATGACGAGGTATCCATTGACTTTAAAGCAATAGGACAGTTCCTATTAAAATACAAGACCGTTATTCTGCTCCTCATACCACTAATACTATGCGTATACCTTCGGATGATCCCTGCAGACGCCCCCTACACTGAGGAATGGGCAAGGACATCTGTGGCAGATTACTACAAGTCCCAGATACGAGCGCAGATAAACGAGCAATACCCGAATCTGCCTGACGCAAATAAGAACGCCCTTGTTGAGGAGGAGTTTCAGAGGCTGCAGAAGGGCCAGGGGCAGACAATGGACCAGCAGATAAAGCAGACTGCTGATTATTACAGGTCGGTTCTGCAGGATGAAAACGGCAATTACTATATGCCTGACATAGACCCCTATTACTGGTTCCGCTATGCGAAGAACATACTTGAGCACGGCCATCCCGGAGACATTCTGAAAGTGAATCCTGCTGATGGAAAGACCTATCCATATGACAACCACCAGCTTGCACCCCTGGGGAGGCCGGTATCAAGTGATATGTTTCATTCCTATTTCCTTGCTAACTTTTACAGGGTCATCCACATCTTTAACAGCAACCTTGACCTTATGAGATCGATGTTCTACTACCCTGTTCTAATATCCGCCCTTTCCATCATCCCAATCTTCTTCATAACGAGGCGCATAGCTGGTGATATCGGTGGATTCCTTGCTGCTACAATGGTGGCGATAAACCCATCCCTTCTTGGAAGAACCCTGTTAGGTCACGCAGACAGTGACGCCTTTGTCGTTTTCTTTCCGATTATGATCACCTGGCTCTTCTTTGAGGCCCTGGAAACAAGGAAGACCTGGGTTAGGATTGCGCTGTCGGCCCTGGCAGGGCTATTTACAGGCCTCTACAGCCTTGCGTGGAGTGGCTGGAGCTACATCTATGACTTCCTTCTAATATCCGCCTTAATATACGCGGCAGGCGTCTTGGTATTATACAGGGACCGCCTTATTGCAGGCAGGTTCAAGGCAATTAAGAGGCGGATACTGCACTTGGCTACTGTCGTCCTCGCATTTGTAGCCTCAAGCGGGGTATTTGTCTCGATCTTCAGAGACACCTACACCTTCATACGGAACCCAATACAGCTCCTCGGCTTCACCCAGCTCAAAGTGCCAGTAAGGCCAAACCTCTGGCCTAATGTGCTGACAACAGTTGCAGAGCTAAATCCGGGGTCACTAGACCAGATCATCAACTCAGTGGGGGGCCAGTTTCTCTTCTCCATTGCCATTGTAGGCATAGTTGCAATACTTACCAGCGAGGAGAGAAAGGAACGTGATTTCTGGTTCATAATAGCCTCGCTGTTTTACCTTGGGCTTGCCCAGGCAGTATTCAAGCCTAATGAGCTTGGGCTTGTGAACTTCTTCGCGATATACACCCTCCCAGTCATTGTTAAGGCGATTCTAGTGCTTAAGGATAAAGAGAGGGGAACTGATATAAAGGCTGCTGCCCTTATTACAATGTGGTTTATGGGGACAGTGTATGCCAGCACAAAGGGGATAAGGTTCACTGTGCTGCTTGTACCTGCGTTCAGCATTGCCTTCGGATCCGCGCTGGGGGTTACACACAGCTACGTATCAAATATTGTGTCAAGAGAGCTTAACATCAACAGGTGGCTTACAACAGCCCTCCTCATCTTTCTGCTGTCACTGGCGTTTTTCTTCCCCAGAAACATCTATAGGGATTCTGTTAACATCGCTGCCAATGATGTGCCGATAGTAAACGACGCGTGGTATAACGCCCTGACCAAGATAAGGGAGAACTCCTCAGAAGACGCGATAATAAGCTCCTGGTGGGACTTCGGGCATCACTTCAAGGCCCTTGCTGACAGGCCAGTCACCTTCGACGGGACAACTCAGGACTATCCGCAGGCGCATTGGATAGGCCGCATGCTGGTGACCAGCGACGAAGATCAGGCAGTTGGCATTCTGCGCATGCTTGACTGCGGCGGCAACACAGCATTTGACGAGCTTGAGCGCATAGTGAATGACACGCCAAAGTCAGTTAAAATACTCTACCAGGTCATAGAGCCGCATGAGAGGGAGGCGGCAAAGGCTGTGCTTAATAGAAATGGGCTTACAGACGAGCAGGCAGACAAGGTCCTGCAGTACACGCACTGCAAGCCGCCAGAGGCCTTTGTTATAGCCTCAGATGACATGATATCCAAGTCCGGGGTTTGGGCCCACTTCGGAAGCTGGGATTTTGAGCGGGCAGCAATATGGCAGTTCCTTAGGAATAAGCCTGAAGATGAGGCAATAGCCTACATGGTGGAGAGGTTTAACTACTCAAGAGAGCACGCTGAGGACATGTACTATCAGGTTAAAGCGATAAAATCTGATGGAGAGGCAAACACCTGGGTTGCCCCCTGGCCAAGCTACGCCTCAGGGCTTTCGAGCTGTACAAAGACAGGGGACATACTTTCATGCGGTAACGGCGTTGTTGTAAACCTAACAACGCAAGATGCATATTTTGACACCCCTCAGGGCAGGCTGCGCCCAAGGGTTTACGCCTACGCAACCAAGGACGGCATGAGCCTTAGAGAGTACAATGAGAGCGTGCTGACAACCCAAGACGGCCGCGAGCTTGGGGTTACACTCTTCCCTAAGGATGGAACATATCAGAGCCTGCTATCTAGCTACCAGCTTGCAGGGGGGATGTTTACACGCATGTTCTACATGGAGGGCCATGGGCTTAGGCACTTCAAGCTACTAGGCCATGAAAGGAGCGCTGTTGGCACTGAGGTCTATGTCTGGAGGGTGGACTGGGAGGGGAGTGAAATGAACACGCTCCCTGACCTCCTTAAGATGAGCGGGGCATGGAAGGCTGCAGATGGGGACTCTGTAAGCCTCAACTACATAGGCTACCTTGATAACGGCACTGTATTCGACTCAACCATAAAGGGCTGGAGCCCCCTGGGTGTAACCAAGGATAACAACTTCGAGGACTTCGAGTATGAGCCCTTCTCATTCAGGCTTGGCGAAGGAAGGGTAATCCCTGGTTTTGAGGATGCTGTGAGGGGGATGATGGTCAACGAGACGAAGAATGTAAGGATACCTCCTGAGGAGGCCTATGGCGTTGACACGCAGCACCCGCTCTCTAACCAGACCCTCAATTTCAAGATTAGCGTGGTTGCAATTGACGGCTTTGACTAATCCAGCGCAGCTGGATTAGTCAAAGCCCTCGGATGTCATTTGTGTCTAGATCGAATGCAGTCATTCCACCAGTGTATTCACTGGTAGTGAATAAACTGGCTCCATTCGGCAGTCAAAAGCGAGCTTTTGACAAACGTAAGGAGCTAGCGCGAGCAATGTAAAAAACCTGGGAAAAAGCATGAAAGAATGCAAGAAAAAAGCATCGATCAAGGCTTAAACCTGTAAAACTACAGTCCTGACACAGAAAACTTTGAACACTTAAGCCGAGCCTTAGGCGAAGGCGAAGTGTTCAAAGTTTTCGCAAGATATTTAAATTGACGGAAAACCCTTCTTTACACTACAAACTGATTGCGGGGTTTTAATCATGGTACGAATAATAGAACCAACATCAAAGTTCATTAAGGTGAGGTGCCCGAAGTGCAAGAACGAGCAGATGATCTTCGGCAAGGCCTCTACCCCTGTACGCTGCCTTGTTTGCAGCAAGGTGCTTGCAGAGCCAACAGGGGGCAAGGCAAAGATAAAGTCGAGAATCCTCGAGGTTCTGGAGTAAGGCAAGATGATGTTTAAAAAAGAGGGCATGCCGGAAGAGGGCGAGATAGTGCTCTGTACAGTAACGAATGTTCAGAGCCACTCTGTCTTTGTCAGACTCGATGAGTACAACAGGGCTGGTATGATACACATCTCAGAGGTCTCCTCAGGCAGAATAAGGAATATGAGGGACTTTGTAAGGGAGGGGAAGGTCGTAATCTGCAAGGTGCTTAATATCAACCAGGAGCGCGGCCACATCGACCTCTCGCTTAGGAGGGTGACTGAATCCCAGAGAAGGCTGAAGTCAGATGAGATTAAGCAGGAGCAGAAGTCAGAGAAGATAATAGGCTTTATCGCCTCGAAGCTGAAGATGGGGGTTGAGGAGCTCTACGAGGAGCTGAACCAAAAGCTGGCTGACTACGGCTCCCTCTTCAATGCATTTGTAGGAATCGCCTCTGGCAATGTTGACATCGAGAAGCTTGGGATTAAGAAGGACATCAGGGATGCCCTGACCTCTGAGATAAGGCTCAGGATAAAGCCAGCTGAGGTTGAGGTTCATGGCAGGCTCTCACTTGTAAGCTATTCGCCTAATGGGCTGAATGTTATAAAGACTGCTGTACTGGATGCCCTTAAGAGTAATGAGGGCGTGGTGATGTACGAGGGAGGGAGAAGGTACAGCGTCACAGTAAAGGCTCCTGACTACAAGGGTGCAAACGATAAGATTAAGAGGCTCTCTGAGGCGATTATCCGGGGAATCAACGATCAGGGGGGAGAGGGCTCCTTTGCTATTGTTGATGGCTGATGAAACACATACTCAAGTGCAGCCTCTGCGGGAGCTACACCACAGCAGAGGCCTGCCCAAAATGCGGTGGTAAGGCTCTCAGCCCTAGGCCTGCAAGGTTCTCCCCTGAGGATAAGTACGGCGATTACAGGAGGAGGGCGAAGGAGCTGCAGAGCTGCAAAGAGGTTTGTAAATGAGCCAATGGAAGATCACCAAGCTTGCAGAACCACCCAATGTAGATAGCTGCATTCTCATAGAAGGGCTGCCAGGCATAGGCAATGTTGGCAAGGTCGTTGTTGATTTCATTATAGAGGCTCTCGAGGCAGAGAGGATATTTGACGTATTCTCATACCACCTCCCCCACTCTGTTTTCATTAATGAGAATAATCTTGTGGAGCTCCCAAGCATAGAGGTATACTTCAAGGGAAGTGAGGGAAAGCGCCCTAATCTTCTGCTCCTGGCAGGAAACGTACAGCCCATAGAGGAGGTTGCAAGCTACGAGCTTGCAGAGAGCGTTCTCGACATTGTAGAGCGCTTCAGGGGGAGCGAGGTAATAACACTTGGAGGCATAGGTGTAAGCACCATCCCGAAAAAGCCGAGGGTGTACTGTACTGGTAACTGCAGGGAGGGGGTGCTTAAATACTCTGATGGCAGCAGGGTCAGCAACAGGCTCTTCGGCGTGGTCGGCCCAATCATAGGCATTTCCGGGCTTCTGCTCGGCCTTGCAAAAAAGAGGAGAATAGTGGGTGTCTCGCTCCTGGCTGAGACATACGCCCATCCCATGTTCCTGGGGGTAAGGGGGGCCCGCGAGATAGTGCGCCTGCTCAACAGCAAGCTGGCACTTGGGCTTGATGTGAGAATGCTTGACTTCGAGATAAAGAGGCTTGAATCGAGGAAGGGAATGCGTAAGAGAGAGAAGGACTTTCTCAACAAGTCAGTTGCCTTCCTGAAACAGCGGAAGGGAGGGCCGCGCAAGGACGTGACTTATATTGGATGAAAACCTTGAACACCTCGACTTCGCATCCTATCATGCTTTTTCCCAGATTTTTATTGTGACATGCATTAACAGACCCTGCTCACATGCTCCTCCTTAGCAATCCTTATAACGCTCTCG
>PEYS01000069.1 GCA_002763335.1 Candidatus Woesearchaeota archaeon CG08_land_8_20_14_0_20_47_9
GCTGTGTAAAAATAGACAAAAGAAGCATGATGAAAGGGCAAGAAAGAAAGCGCCCAACAAGCACAATCCAAGGCTTACAGTCCTGACATAGAAAACTTTGAATGCCGAGACGAGCGCTAGCGAAGTCGAGGTCATTCAAAGTTTTCTTATGAAAAGCTTTTTAAGCAGCAGAGGTTCTCCCTATCTAAACAATAGGTAGGTTGGTCTTGGCTAGCCTACACTGGAGGCAAGAATAACTTGTTCTTCCTCTTAATACTTAAAAGTTCGTGGATAGCTCGCGCTTCAGGGCGAGAACTTTTAATGCAGTCATTCCATCGGTGTACTCACGAGCGTTTGATTCCATTCGGCCACGAGAAATCCAAGCGCTTTGGCTTGCCTTACGGCAAGTACGAGAAGACCTCCGGTCTTCTGGACCTGCCTTACGGCAGGAGTCAAAAGCTCGCTCGGAAGACGAGCTTTTGACGTTCAAAAATTCGCCGTGCAGAAGCGAGGGGCGTAAAGCCCCGACTTTTAAGTCGGGGATAGCCCCGAGCAGGCGAATTTTTGTTACGGAGATGATAGCATGGCAAGAATGCACTCGGGAAAGAAGGGAAAGGCAGGCTCTAAGAGGCCATCTGTCAAGAGCTTTTCATGGGTCAGGTACAAGCCGAGAGAGGTAGAGCTGCTCATAGTCAAGCTTGCAAAGGAGGAAAAAACCCCATCCATGATAGGAATGACCCTGCGAGACACATACGGCATACCTGATGTAGAGGCCATAACCCACAAGAGGATAAGCGCAGTACTTGCTGAGAAGAAGCTGCTGCAAGAGATACCAGAAGACCTGATGGCCCTCATAAAGAAGAGCATCATGATCAGAAAGCACCTTGAAACAAACAAGAAAGACATGCCTGCAAAGCGTGGACTTGAGCTTACAGAATCAAAAATAAGAAGGCTTATAAAGTACTTCAAGCGTGTTAAGAAGCTGCCTGAGGAATGGAAGTATGACCCGGACAGGATAAGGCTGATGATAAAGTAATGAGGGGTATTGGTTAAATTGGATAATTACGAGCAGTTCAAGGAGCACATAGCAGAGGCAAGGGATGCTTTCAGGAGGATTGGCTGCAAGAAACCTATAAGGCTTATATCACACCTTGACTGCGACGGCATCTGCTCCTGCGCCCTGCTGGTGCACGCCCTGAACAGGGCGGGCTTCACCTACAACATATCCATTGTGCAGCAGCTTGACGAGGCTGCCATAAGCCAGATACTCAGGGAGAAGTACAGCCTGTTCTTCTTCACAGACATCGGCTCTGGCCATCTTCCCCTCATAAAAAAGTACGCCTCTGGAAAACAGGCATTCATCCTTGACCACCACGAGATTGAGGGCTGCAGCCACGGCAGCGAGATCATACACATAAACCCCCATCTCTTCAGCATAGACGGATCGAGGGAGATCTCTGGCTCAGGGGTGGTTTACCTCTTCGCAAGAGAGCTTGATAAGATAAACGCTGAGATGGCTCATATTGCAGTCATTGGGGCTATAGGGGATGTTCAGGAGAACAACGGCTTTTTAAGGCTTAACGAGGAGATAGCTGCTGTTGCAGAGCAAACAGGCAAGATAAAACGCTCTCGTGGTTTAAGGATATTTGGCTCGCAGACAAGGCCCATCCATAAGGCCCTGGAGTACAGCACAGACCCATTCATACCCGGGGTCAGCGGGAGTGAGAGCGGGGCAATACAGTTCCTCATGCAGCTTGGCGTAAATCCGAAGGAGGGGGGCCGCTGGAGAAAGCTCTACGAGCTCTCAAGAGAGGAGATGAAGAGGCTTGTTGCAGGGGTTGTGCTTAAGCGTGTTGGCGAGGAAAACCCTGAGGATGTACTAGGCTACATATACATCCTGCCGCATGAGAAAGCAGAAAGCCCGCTAAGGGATGCAAAGGAGTTCGCCACCCTGCTCAATGCATGCGGCAGGATGAACAAGGCATCCTATGGCATAGGGGCATGCCTTAACGACCCGAAGATGAAGAAGCTGGCTGTGAAGAGCCTCACAGAATACAGAAAAGAGATAATAAAGGCCCTCAACTGGTATAACTCAAACCCCGAGGGAGTGATTAAGGAGAAGGGGTTTGTAATCATTAATGCTCATGATAACATACCCTCAACAATTATTGGCACCCTCGCATCAATCATAAGCAAATCAAACAGCCTTAAGCCAGGAACAATAATAGTCTCGCTTGCACAGATGCTTGACAGCAACACCAAGGTAAGTTTTAGAATAGCAGGCAATGGTAACAATGGCAATGACGAAAACCTCAAGGAGCTGAGCGAGAGCATAGCAGCATGCGTTAATGGAAATGCTGGTGGCCATAGGGATGCAGCAGGCGCCGTAATCCCAACAGAGCGCGAGGAGGACTTTGTGAATGCTGCAAGAAAGGTGCTGAAGGCGAGGGTTATTGAGGAGCGGGTTAGAGAGCCGGAAGACAAGGCTTAATAAATAGCTGCTATTTGGAATAGTCGCTATTTGGTATTGGTTGTTAGCTA
>PEYS01000056.1 GCA_002763335.1 Candidatus Woesearchaeota archaeon CG08_land_8_20_14_0_20_47_9
GAGGCTAAAGTCATTCCTTATAGGGGATATACTCCAGAGCGGCGAATACCCAATCATACTCAGGGCAGATGAGCTCCTGAAAAAATCTCCAAGGCGCATTGAGAGCTTTATCAAATGGCTCTCAGACAACAAGGCAAGGATCATCTACGATAACAAGATGATGAGTTCAGAATCATTCAGAAAGCAGGTGGCGTTATATCTGGCAGCCAAAGACCTCATAGCCATGGATGATCCAATCATCGGAATCTCCATAAAATGCCAACCACACCTCTCTATTCACTATGGGGTTGACGGCTGCCTGATACCTGCATTCATGCCCTTCTCTGAGGATGCTGAGGGCAAGAAACAGATCATCCCAACAGTCTGCGAAGGCGATATAAAGGGACTCCTCACTTCCTGTATACTGCACCAACTCAACCCAGAAATACCGCCATTATTCGGAGACCTGAAGTATGTGAACGACGACTACTTTATCATTGCCAACTGCGGGGCAGCATCAGTGTACTATGCAGCAAACTCTTGCAGGGCATGCGATGTGCTGCCGAACATAACAATCTCAGCTCAATGCCAGGGCAGTTCAGGAGGGGCTGTGCACTACAGGGGCAGAAAATGCCAGGTTACAGTTGCAAGGCTGATCAGGATTGCAGGGCACTACATAATGCAGCTCGGTTTAGGTAAGGGGCGTGATGTTGATGATAAGATAATGTCAGAGATGCTCTGGGGCAGGATGTGGCCCCACGTGGCAGTAGACCTCGGCATAACAGCAAGTGACCTGCTGGAGGTAGCAGGCTCAAATCACTACAGCCTCACAACAGGCGATATAACAGCTGAGATAACCCACCTCTGCAGAGAGGCTGCAATACCTGTGCTGCGTCTGGACCATAAGGAGGAGATTGCTCGCTTTAAAGCGCAGCTTGCGAGGCAGGCAGGATGGCAGTAGAGGCTGCCAATATCAAGCTGGACATTATGAGCAGATTCAAGGATGTAAACATTGCAGTAGTAGGAGATTATTACCTTGATGAGTTTATCCATGGTTATGCAGACAAGTTCTCACCTGAAGCGCCTGTGGCAAGGGTGGTTATAGATGAGAAGCGTCATAACCCCGGGTGTGCTGGCAATACTGCCTGCAATATAACAGCGTTGGGCGGAAAGGCGTATGCAGTCGGCATTATCGGCCAGGACAGCAATGGCCAAATACTAAAGATGCTGCTCAAGGAAGCAGGTGTTAATACTGATGCACTGCTTGAAGAACCCTCCAGGCTTACAGGTACATACTCAAGGCTGCTGGTTGCAGGCAAGCATAGTATTAAGCAACAGGTTGTACGCTTTGATGTTGAGAACAAGGAGGCTGTGCCAGCTGAGCTGCAGAAGAGGCTGCTTAAAAAACTCGATGCCCTGATGCCAAGGATACAGGCAATCATAGTCGCAGACTACGACGAGGCACAGGGCACATGCCTGGTAACAAAGAGCCTGCTGAAATCAATCGCTGCCATTGCAAAGAAGCACTCAAAGCTGCTAGTCGGGTATTCAAGGGAGAACATAGCAGACTTTAAGGGCTTCTCATTGCTGATTCCAAATGACCATGAGGCAGGGGCGGCAACCAGAATCAAGGTCACAAGCAACAAATCAGCAGAGAGGGCTGCTGCCAAGCTTATGAAGATGACGCATGCAGATAAGGTGATCATAACAAGGGCAGAGCAGGGCATGACGCTGCTCGAGAAAAACAGGGCAGCCCACATACCCAGCTTTGCAAGGGAGGTTGTTGAGGTAAGCGGAGCAGGGGACACAGCAACATCAGCGATCACGCTAGCACTATCTCTTGGGTCAACACTCAGCGATAGTGCCATCCTGGGCAGCCTGGCAGCAGCAGTCTCAATTGCAAAGCAAGGAACAGCCACAGCAAGCCCGCAGGAGATAAGAGGCTTTGCAGGCAAACTCTTCAGAGAACCTGCACAACCCGAGAATGGCGGGAATGACAAAAGCAAAATAAGAACACCTGATGAACTAAGCGCAATAGTAGCTGACCTTAAGAAGAGCGGCAGGCGCGTTGTCTTTGCAAACGGCTGTTTCGACCCGCTGCATGTAGGCCACATCAATCTGCTGCTTAAGGCAAAGGAGATCGGCGGTGTCCTTATAGTGGCCATAAACAGCGATTACTCAGTCAAGGTAAACAAGGGCTATAACAGGCCGTTCCTTAACCAGGAGAAGAGGGCAGAGCTGCTCTCAGCACTGGAGGCAGTTGATTACGTAACAATATTCCCAGAACTAACCCCAATAAAGCTCCTATCAAGACTAAAGCCTGACATACTTGTAAAGGGAGACAACTATACGCCTGATGAGGTTGTTGGTAAGGAGATAGTGGAGAAGAACGGGGGGAAGATCGCCATACTGCCGGTTCTGAAGAGCATACCCAGCGAGGCTGCCCTTGAATCAGTGGCAACAATATACAGAAGGCATGAGGCAGGCCCT
>PEYS01000066.1 GCA_002763335.1 Candidatus Woesearchaeota archaeon CG08_land_8_20_14_0_20_47_9
AACAAGCATATAATAATGTATGGCGCTGAAATATTCTACCGCTTGATCACACGAGGCAGGAAATAATGCTTGACGATAAAAAGCTATTTAAACTCCAGATTCGTTTTCATGCCTTGATGATATACAGAAACGCCCCTCCTGACTTCAACCCGCGCTTTGAGGTGGTTAGCTGCCTCTGCGAATATGATGGGAGGGTGCTCCTGCTTCACAGACAGGACCATGCCTCAGAAGGCAACAAGTGGGGGGTCCCGGCTGGAAAGGTCTACCCTGATGAAGAGCATGCAAGGGCTGCAGTAAGGGAGCTCTGGGAGGAGACAGGATTTAAGCTTCCCCAGCAGCAGCTTGCATACTTTGGCAGGATTTGTGTTAGATGCCCTGATTATGACTTTCTCTACCACATGTTCCATGCAAGGCTGAACAAGCAAATTGATATAAGGATCAACAGGAGTGAGCACAAGGGCTTTATCTGGGTCTCTCCTAAAGAGGCTCTGAAGATGGACCTTGTGCTGGATGAGGATAAGTGCATAAGGCTCTTCTATAAGATTGAGGGCTTTGAATACCGAGCCGAGCCTTAAAGGCGAAGGCGAGTGTATTCAAGGTTTTCAGATCGCTAATGCGGGGGACGTGATTCGAACACGCGCATCCACTAAGGAACAGGATTCTGAGTCCTGCGCATTTGACCAGGCTCTGCCACCCCCGCGTATCACTATAATCTACTTAACCTAAGTCAAAACTCAATGAGGCACTCGCAATCAACATTTGAATTCTTATCCAATAAGCTGTATTCAATCCCTTCTGACTTTGTTGCAGCCTTTATGTCCTCCTCGACCTTTAGAAAGTCTTCTTTTTTAATCTTTGCTTTTACCATGACAAGCCTTACAGGCTCTTTCAGCGACATGTTACGAGCAGTCTTTGACTTTCTAACCTCGCTCAAAACCTGCATAATCACTCCCCCCAGCTTCTCTGCCTCTTCATCAATCAGGGCTTTGTCAAAAATCGGCCAGCTAGATTTATGGAGGCTCTCCTTTTTCTCGCAGCCTGCAAAGTAGAGTTGGTATATCCCCTCTGTTACAAACGGTGTGAATGGTGCAAACATCTTGATAACAGCTAAAATACATTTGTATAGTGTGTACTGTGCTGAAAGATAAGCCTCTCTTCCATATTTTTTAGGGTTGTAAATCCTGTCCTTGACAAGCTCAAGGTAGTAGTTGCAAAACTCATGCCAGAAGAGGTTCTCCACAGCTGCCTTGCACTTTGAGAACTCGTAAACCTCAAAGGCCTCTGTTGATTCTTTTATAACGCGGTAGAGGCGAGAGAGCATCCACCTATCAATCAGTCTCAGCTTGCCAGGCTTGCTGTGGGCTCCTCCATCATATTTCTCAAGATGACTTACGCAGAACCTTGAGGCATTCCAGAGCTTTGTAACAAACCTCTTTCCAGCAACAAGCTCCTTCTCAGGGAAGGCAAGATCCTCTCCTAGCTTTGAGCCTGCGGCCATATACCTTAGAATATCAGCAGAGTATTCCTTGATCTTCTCCTGAGGCTCAATTATGTTCCCCTTTGATTTAGACATCTTCTTGCCCTTGGCATCGAGAATCCACCCGTTAATGAAGCAGTCCTGCCAGGGCTTCATGTTAAAGTGAAGCTGGCTTTTCAAAACCGTGTTAAATAACCAGAAGGTGATTATGTCATGTCCCTGCGGCCTTAGGCTCATTGGATTCTTAACAAGGTAATTATAGATTGGCTTGCCCCTGAAGAGCTCCTTTACAATGGTCGGTGTAAGGCTTGATGTTGCCCATGTGCACATTACGTCAGTCTCGCCATCAAATTGTTTGCCTTTGCACTTAGGACATTGCTCAACAGGAGGCTTGTCAACAAGCGGGTCAACAGGCAGGTCTTCATGCTTTGCTAGAATCACCCCGCCGCAGGACTTGCAATACCAGATTGGTATGGGTATGCCAAATTGTATCTGCCTTGAGATACACCAATCCCAGCTAAGCCCCTTGACCCAGTTGTCGTAACGGTTCTTCATATGGCTTGGGAACCACCTAAGCTCCTTACCCCATCTGAGCATCTCATCCTTAAGGTCAAGGTACTTGATAAACCACTGCTTTGAATGGATAAACTCGATCTCTGTGCCACACCTCTCATGGGTGTTAACAGCATGCATTATGGGCTTCTCGCTGACAAGCAGGCCTGCTCTCTTCATGTCCTCAGTTACCTCCCTTCTTGCATCTGTAAGGCTTTTGCCAGCATACTTGCCTGCAATATCAGTCATTACGCCTCTCCTGTCAATTGCCATCCTTATTGGCAGGTCGTACTGCTTCTGCCACTCAACATCGGTCTGGTCACCAAATGTGCAGCACATAACAATGCCTG
>PEYS01000054.1:0-7385 GCA_002763335.1 Candidatus Woesearchaeota archaeon CG08_land_8_20_14_0_20_47_9
TCAGTTGTGAATAGGAGCCTTTTCCCGTTCAGCTGCATGCTTGCTGAATCATCCAGGGTGTTCTCCCACTTGCCAGTCTCTTTAAAGTGCTTTCTAATAAACCTGAGCAGGGCCTGCATTGCCTCGCCCCCAGAGCCCTCTTTGAGTAGGATGTGACCTTCCATGCATGATTATGATGGATGCATTGTTTTAAATCTTTTCTGCCAGTTAAGCAAAGTTTCCAAGTACAGAGTTTAAGGAAAAATCCAGTCATGGCGCAGATGAGGCAAACTGCGTGCTTAAAAGTATAGGGTTGCAGTTTGACGAATAGGATTTTCGAAGAAAATCCGTCATCTCTCACCTCTGCCCCCTCACAGCTCATCTTCAGATACAACCTTCTTGACATCAGAAAACCTTGAATACCAAAGCCGAGCCTTAAAGGCGAAGGCGAGTGTATTCAAGGTTTTCTAACGCAAACATTTATAAGATATAAACCCCTATTAACTGTATAAAATGAGGCGCTCAGTGGCTGTCATTATTCATGATAAGGGTAAGGTGCTCTTTGTAAGGCGCTCTAAGTTCAGAAAGAGCCTCCCAGGTGTTTGGAGCCTTCCAGCTGAGACAATAGTTGAAAAAGAGCCTATTAGTGATGCTGCTGAGAGGTGCGCATGGCATGAGTTAGGACTTAAGATAAAGATGGGCGACCTTGTTGATGAGCTCCAGAAGGATAATGGAGAGCGTTTGTTCTTTGTGACAGCATCTATTGTTGAGGGAGAGCCAAGGATTAATACAGATGAGATAGAAAAAATATGCTGGGCTGCGCCAAGAGACTTTCTTAATGATTTCAAGGACAAGGATAATGATCTTGGTGATGGCCTCCTTCACCTGAAAGAAAGGCTTATAAACATAATTCCAAAAAACTAAGGGCATGCCTGCTGAAGAACTCTACCTGGGCTTTAGGAATGCTGATCTGCACTGCCTTATCCTGAATCCTGATGCAAAAACCAGAGCGGGTATTGTCTTCACAACCTCTCCAGAGGGCATAGGCTTATATTTGGTGACAGAAACCCAGAGCTTGTAGATGACGTTAGGGGGGCTATCACCAAATGGGGCAGGACAGCAAAGACAGCTTATTCCCGCATGAGAGGGTTAGGGAAGAGCAGGACCTATTGATGAGTGATGTATCCCAGGCAATAGCCTCTGGGAGGAGCATAATATGCCACGCACCCACTGGCCTTGGCAAGACTGCAGCAGTCCTGGGTCCTGCACTGGCATATGCAATTAAGAATGGGCTGACTGTCTTCTTTCTGACGCCAAGGCATACGCAGCACAGGATTGTGCTTGAAACAACCCGCCTTATAAACGAGAGGTACAGGCTTAGTATCAAGTCAGTTGACATAATTGGCAAGCGCTGGATGTGTCCGGCTGTAGCTGGATTCACATCCTCTGCAGCCTTTGCTGATTTCTGCAGGAGTCAGCGCGAGGAGGGCAAGTGCGAGTATTATTCCAAGACCCTTAGCAAGGGAAAGCTCTCACTAGAGGCAAGGCTTGTTCTTAAACAGCTTAAGAACCTTGGGAATGTGCATGCTGAGCAGGTTGCAGAGCTATGCTCCAACTCAGATATCTGCTCGTATGAGATCCTGCTCAGGCTTGCCAAGTCTGCAACACTTGTTGTTGCTGACTACTACCACATCTTTAACCCTTCTGTGAGCGCCAGCTTTCTGTCAAAGACAGACAAGGACATCTCACAGTCCATTATCATAGTTGATGAGGCGCATAATCTTCCAGGCCGAGTTAGGGAGCTTCTTACAGAGAGGCTCTCAACCTTTATGATAGGACGCGCTGTTAAGGAGGCTAAGAGGGCTGGTTACAGAGAGACTCTCAAGCTAGTGAAGAGTATTGGCAATGCCCTTCTATCACTCCTGCCTGAAAATGTGCCTGAGTGCATTATTAATAGGGATGAGTTTATCTCCAGGCTCTCAGGGCTTAACGATTACAAGGATATTATAAGCAATCTCAGGGATATTGCTGAAGAGGTTATTAAATCCCAGAAGGAGAGCAGCATAGGTGCAATTGCTCGCTTCCTCGAGGTCTGGGCAGGGCCTGATGAGGGGTTTGTTCGCATCATCTCTAGGGGAAGGAGTAGATTTGGAGAGTTTACAGCCCTCTCATACAACTGCCTTGACCCTGCACTTGCAACCCAGGGGGTTTTACGAGAGGCGCATTCTGCAGTCATGATGAGTGGCACACTATTGCCGACAGAGTTATACCGAGACATTCTTGGCTTTGGCGAGGGGGTTGATGAGAAGGTGTATAAGAGTCCATTCCCTAAGAAGAACAGGCTTGCGCTCGTGCTTCCACTTGCAACAACGAGGTACAAGGCAAGGAATCCCCGGGAGTTTGAGCGCATTGCCTTAATATGCGCCTCTATTGTTAACTTTGTTCCTGGCAACAGCGCAGTCTTCTTCCCGAGTTACTACCTAAGGGATCAGGTCAACAGGTTTTTCAGCCCCAACTCAGAGAAGACAGTCTTTCTCGAGCAGCCTGGCATGGACAAGGCTGAGAGGGCTGATATGCTCTCAAGGTTTGCAGGCTATGCAAAGCAGGGTGCTGTGTTGCTGGGGGTTGTATCTGGAAGCTTTGGTGAGGGAGTTGATTTTGCAAACAACCTTCTCAAATGCGTTGTCATAGTCGGCCTCCCATTACAGCAGCCTGACCTGCAGACAAAGGCGCTGATTGATTATTATGACAAGAAGTTCAGCAAGGGCTGGGATTATGGTTACGTCTTCCCGGCATTCAACAAGGCTTTGCAGTCAGCAGGGCGCTGTATCAGATCAGAGACAGACAGAGGCGTATTAGTCTTCCTTGACGAGCGCTACGCCTGGCCAAACTACAAGAGATGCTTCCCACCAGACTGGAATATCAAAATAACAAGGGATTATCAGGGGGAGGTGAAGGGGTTCTTTAACACGTAGAAAGCTTAATAAACTAAGAAGCCCAGTTTTACGTAAAAAGAGGTGAGACTGTGAAAAGGCTTATGATATTGCAGCTCCTCATTATCGCCTTGCTGGTTTTTCCTGCGGTTAGTGCCTCAATCCTCGACTAATACACTGTTATGATAGGCACAACCTTGGACGGGGTAAATGAAAATATCGGGTTTAACTGTGAACAAACCACTGCAAGCGCTACAACTACAGCCATAGAGGCTACTCCTGCCCCCAGCCAAAGTTATGTGAAAGAAGAGGTGAAGTGCCTGTTTACAGGCTCTAATTCAGGACAGAGGTGCTATAGTGAGGTGTCTGCGTGTTCAGGGGTCGGCACATGCGTGGCTAGCGTCTACTGGGAAAAGGGCAAGATGCTGACATGGAAGAGTAGCTGTGGAGGCCTTGCCTATACTCTAACTGACGGAAACAACGAGTATGCTGAGTTTAACTGTGTTCAGGCAGCTGCCCAGATTCAAGCAGTCCCCATTCAACAACCTGTTAATATCGAGATGCCAGCTCAGCCTCGGCCTACGTATATCGAAAGCCCTGCCATTGTGCCCTCTGAAAAGAAGGTTAAGCTCTACATCTTCGAATGGCCCGATTGTCCAGCCTGTAAGTCAGAGAGGGCTTTTCTTGATGGTCTAAAACAGCAGTATCCCCCGGTGGTGTTTGATACCTACAATGTTACCCCGGAGAGCGGAATGACTTATCCAGTGGCTATCGCATCATATCTAAAAGAGGGGCATCCAACCACATTCCTGCACGACAAGATATGGACTGGCTTTGATGACTCAAGGGCAGCAGAGATCGAGGCCATGGTCAAATACTGCATTGAGCAAGGTGGCTGTTTGTCTGGGGGCGAGGCTTCAGCTGCCACCCCTGTGGCTACAGCAGATTATCTTAAAGAGCAGATTGAGTGCATATTCTGGAATTCTGATGTGCTAGCTAACCCGCACTCTGCAAGGCCAGAGAAGTGCTATACTGATGATGGCAGGTTTGGGTGTGCCTGGACCGGAGAGGTTGTTGAGAAGGAGGCAGATAATGCCAGGGTTAGGTACGCGTACTGCATTGCGGATGTATCCGGCCCTATTGGGACAAGGCTAAACTGGAAGAGCTCATGCGGTGGTTATGCCTATACTGTAATTGATGGAAACAACGAGGCTGCAGAGTTTAAGTGCGTGCCATCATTAGAGGTGAGAGAGGAACAGATAGTTGGTAAGGGCTTTAGGCGTGCATACTGGCAGTGTTATGACGGCTTAGAGTATAAGACAGCAGTAAGCGTAAGCCTGTCGTGTAAGACATCCGAGCTTTGGCAGAGGGAGGCTGAGGAGTTCTGCAAGAACCACTGCTACAAGGATGGGAGCAAGTGCGGTGTGAACTCCTTTAGTGTTTCTGAAGAGTGCTACCCAGAGTTTGGGATGAGTGATGTTCTGCCAATACCTGCAATGCCTGTTGAGGAAGAAGGGGTAAAGCAGGAAGAGGGAAGGCAGGCAGAAGAGGGAGGAGAGAAAAAAGAAGAAGCTGTGCTTATCTGCAAGGACTCCTGCCCCCTAAATGGGAGGTGCTACCCATTTGGCTACAGAAAGGCAGGCAACTTCTGCTCTGATGAGGGAGGCTTTATACCGCAGCTAGAGGCGAATAAGCCATGCGACAACAACTTCGAGTGCTCATCCAATATATGCATAGATGGAAGCTGCATGAGCTCAGGCTTGATAAAGAGGATTATCAACCTCTTCAGAAGGTGGGTGGAGTAGAGAGAACCTTGACTATGCGCAACAAACAACTGCAGGTTTTAGCCTTGCAGGCAACTGCAGCAGAACGAGAGTTGCCTTCGGCTCGGCTTGGCATTCAAGGTCATAGTCGCATTTTGTGGTCATAGCTTACAAGAGGGTGTGGGGGTATTTTAAGGTAACGAAAATCTACTGCTCGGGGCAAACATGAGCTTTGAGTCATGAGCTCATTCTTCCAGCAAAAACTTCCATAATGGAATAAATATAATCTTACCTCTCATATTAAACCAGCTTGCTTCTTCGCTACCTTCGTGATCATAGGTTATTATAGTAAGATTCTTGCATTTTGTTTCTGTGGCTGCTTTTAGCAATGCTCTAATCTCTCTTTGTTTTGTTGTTATATTGTTAATCTCATAGCATACCTGCATAAGCTCTTTTATAGAGGTCTTTTCTTTGATCAAGAAATCAACCTCTTCTTGCTGTAGATTCTTCCAGTAGAAGATCTCACCGAGAGGATGCGCCCTTCTAGCAAGTTCTAAGAAAACAAGGTTTTCCATTCTCTTCCCTATATTCTTGCTAATCTCCCCAACATTGGCAAAGGCAGTGTCACATAAATAAACCTTATTTAGTGAGAGCTGTTTTTTTCTTATGGAGCGGCTAAATTTCTGTAAAGTAAAAATAAAAACAGAATCCTCAAGAAGCGAGAGATACGAATATAGCGTATTCTTGCTTGCCCTGATTCCCTGTGATTTTAAAGAAAGGTAAGCCTTGTGTATACTAAATTCCCCAGAGAATGAGTTTATCAGGGTTTTTATTACCCACCTGATTAGTTGTGTGTTTCTTATGTTATATCTCTCTACAATATCCTTATAAACAACAAGATTAAAATATTCACTTATTATTTTCATCCTATTATAGCTATCTTGTTCTAGGATAATCTCAGGGAATCCACCGTATTCCAGGTACTTATCAAGCTGTTGTAATAATGATGCTTTCTCTACTGAACTTAATCTTGCTATGTCAAACCGAAGCTTTTTTGCCTTAAGATACTCCCTGAATGAGAATGGTAAGAGCAGATAAGAGAGTGTTCTGCCTCTTAATGAGGTTGCGATCTCTCTGCTTAAAAGCTTAGAACTGGAACCAGTTAAAAAAATCTTAAATCCTTCATCATGCAGGCCCCTTACTGCAACCGCCCAGTCTTTTATATTCTGTGGCTCATCCATGAAGATGTATAATTCACTCTTTGAGGAGGCCGGATAAAGCTGCCATTGTAGCTTTATAGTCTCTCTGACTTCCTTAAAACCAATGCCTATCAGCCTTGGCTCCTCAAAATTAAGATATACAATATTCTCCTTTTTAATGCCATCTTCTAGAAGATGTTTTATTTTTTGGTAAAGAAAGAATGTCTTTCCAGCTCTCCTCGGCCCAATAATTGAGACTATTTTGTTGGTATCAGCTATTTTCAGGTCTCTTTCTATCAACCCTGGAAGCTCTCCTTTTTGAAAATCCATTAGGTATTCCTTAACTTCGTCTACAATCATGTTAAGTGTACAGGGAAAGAAATATATAAATCTTTCCCTTTATGATGAACTTTACTAGGTAAATTATGTGCTACAGGGAAAGAAATATATAAATCTTTCCCTATATACAGGGAAACTTTCTAGAACATTTGTGTAATCCTACCGGAGGTTAAAAGCGATAGTTTTGTATGTACGCTATGTTCACCTTAGAATAAACGAATGTCTTCTTTCAGGTGAATATTGACATTCTATTTGTTAACAATGACAGAAAACTCGTTGGGAAGGCGTGCAGAGAAATCTCACTAATAATAGGAAAGAATCTTAGCCCCTTAATTTATACAAGAAAGAAATTCAGATCTGAGCTATCTAAAAGGGAGCCTTTACTAAGTTCGATTGTTGGTAATGTTAGGAATAGGGTAGTGGTGAAGTAGCGACAGTCAATGGGTCTTCTGAGATAAAGTACACTAGAGTGCTGCAGCCAGAGAGGGTATTAAACAACTGCAGGTTTTAGCCTTGCAGGTAATTGCACTAGAACAAGCCTTGCCTTGCGCTTCTTAATCTCACGCACTACTCTTGGCAGCTCAAGGTCGTAGCTGCATTCTGCAGTCATCGCTTACAAGAGAGAGTGGGGATATTTTAAGGTTTGTTCGATTGGCTGTTACTGGTAAGAATGGATAACATCATACCAAAGTAGGTATAATTACATATGAACGGCATCTTCGTTTTTCTCAAATAGCACGTTAAGCATATAGAATAACTCTTATTATAGCTCAGTGCTTTCAACAAGGTCAACGAGCTCGTCTTCTATTTCATGTAACCTTTCGGAATCTTTAAAATGCTTATCGTCCACTAATGCCGCTGCAGCTGCAATTAGACGTAACCTAGTTCTCTCAGCAGCCTTATCTTCGGGGGTTTCAGAAACCTTCCTGCCAAGCGTCTGCTTAACATAATTACATCTTCGCTCATTCTTAGAAACAACATCAGGATGAGAAAAAGGATCAACTACGGGTTCGTAAATACCAAAATTGTCTTCGTAGGAACAAGATGGGGGATTTCCCCAGGGAAATAAGGAAAATGTGCATGATTTCCTCACACAAAGTAACACCAAGTATTTAAATCTTTTGTTTTTTGTCCTTACTACTGTGTGAATTCTAATCTGACAACACCTGAAG
>PEYS01000054.1:7406-10135 GCA_002763335.1 Candidatus Woesearchaeota archaeon CG08_land_8_20_14_0_20_47_9
TCCCCAGTGCTAAAACAAGGTTTAAATAACGGCGATTTGCTGTTGGATATTTGGTAATTAGTTATTTAGTTATTGAGGCGATTTAACATGGTCAGAGACATACTCGAGGCAATAGAATCAAAGGCAGAACGCAGCCCTAAAACAATCGTCTTTCCCGAGGGCTCTGAGGAGCGCACTCTCAGGGCTGCAAGGATAAGCAACAGGCTTGGCATTGCAAGGATCGTGCTTCTCGGTAACAGGAGAGGGATTGAGAAGGGGGCGAAAAAAGCCAGATTAAGGATTGATGGCGAGAGGGTCAGGATTATCGAACCATCCTCATCTGAGAAGCTCAATGAATACGCAGACAAGCTCTATGAGCTGAGAAAGGAAAAGGGCTTAACCCTGGATGAGGCAAGGAGGCTTCTCTCTGAGGAGATCTACTTTGGCACCATGATGGTTAAGCTTGGCGATGCTGATGGCCTCTTGTCTGGGGCTCTACATTCAACAGCCCACACAATAAGGCCTGCACTGCAGATCATAAAGACAAGACAAGGCATAAGCAGGGCTTCTGGACTCTTTATTATGAAGCTAAGGGATCGTGTGCTGCTCTGCGCAGATTGCGCTGTCAATATCTGCCCAACAGCAGAGGAGCTTGCTGAAATAGCCCTATGCTCTGCTGAGAGTGCAAAGGAATTTGGCATAAAGCCAAGGATAGCGATGCTGTCATTCTCAACAAAGGGCTCTGCACAGCATGAGCTTGTTGATAAGGTTGTAAGGGCAACAGAGATTGCGAAGGCAAAGGCTCCAAGGCTTGTAATAGACGGCGAGCTCCAGGTTGATGCTGCCCTGGTGCCGTGGGTTGCAAGGGCAAAGGCACCAAAATCAGTCATAAAGGGGGATGCAAACGTCTTGATCTTTCCAGACCTACAGTCAGGAAACATCAGCTACAAGATAATTGAGAGGCTTGCACACGCAAAGGCAGTAGGACCAATACTACAGGGCCTTGCAAAGCCAGTGAATGACCTCTCGCGCGGATGCTCTGTAAGCGACATTGTAAATATGACTGCAATAACAGTTGTGCAGGCAAACCATAGGTGATTATTAAATGAACGTGTTTGTACTCAACGTTGGCTCATCATCTGTAAAGTACTCTGTCTTCAGGCATGACACAAACATCATAACAGGAGAGATTGAGCGAATAGGCCTAAGAGGAACAATACACTCATACAGCATAGACGGTCATGATAAAAAAAAGCGCATCAAGGCAGACAACTTCGAGGCTGCAATAAGAGAGATATTCAAAGAAATAGAATCACTAAGCATCAAGGTGGATGCAATTGGCCATAGGTTTGTGCATGGAGGCAATATAAGCGAATCTCAGATTATTAACAAGAGGCTGATCTCAAGGCTGAGGCCATTCTCAAGGCTTGCACCACTACACAATCCCCCGGAGCTTGAGGCAATAGAAACATGCCACAGACTTTTCAGGCATATACCTCAGGTAGCGGTCTTTGACACAGCATTCCACCAGGGCATACCTGATTATGCGTATACATACGCTATTCCCTACAGGCTTGCAAAGAAGCACAGGATCAGGCGTTACGGCTTTCATGGCACAAGCCATCACTTTGTTGCTTTAGAGGCTGCAAAGACCCTGAAGAAGCGCATAACAAAGCTAAAGCTGATAACCTGTCATCTCGGAAATGGGTGCTCTGTGTGCGCTGTCAAGCACGGAAGATCAGTTGACACAAGCATGGGATTAACGCCATTAGAAGGGCTTGTTATGGGCACCAGGTGTGGTGACATTGACCCTGCAATCATATTCTTCCTGATGCAGCATGAGAACCTCTGCTTTACAAGGATCAATGACCTGCTAAACAAGAAATCAGGTCTTCTAGGGGTTAGCGGGATAAGCTCTGACTTCAAGGACCTTCTCAGGGCAAGAAAAGACAATGAGCGTGCAAGGCTTGCAATCGAGATGTTTGTATACCGCCTTGTCAAGTACATAGGCGCATACAATGCAGCAATGGATGGTGTTGACGCAATTGTCTTTACTGGGGGGATTGGCGAGAGGTCTGCTTACCTGCGCTCAAAGGTTGCAGAGAGCCTCTCCTACCTGGGTGTCAAGATTAACAAGACAGCAAACCGCAGGCATAAAACCATAGTATCAAAAGCCAACTCCAAGGTTGAGCTCCTATGCCTGGAAACAAACGAGGAATTAATGATTGCCAGGGAGACCGAGAAGGCTGTGAGTTTGAGAGTCTAACAAATCCAGTCCCTGATATCTGACCACTGGCGTCTCTACAAAGGCAGGCTACGACAAAGGCAAGATTAAAAGAATCATCGTCATAGTCAAGGCTCACAAGTTCTGCGATCCTGATGAGAAAGACAAAAGGCTGCTAATTGACGCAGACACTCTGGCTGACGCATTCAGGGAGCAGTTCTATGCAGATGCAAAGGCTTACAACGAAAGCCCTGAGGAGCTCTACAGGTTCAGAGAGGAGAGTAACACATTCTACACCGAAACAGCAGAGGGCATATTTAAAAAGGAGCTGTGGGCTAGAAGGAAGGAGTTCTCAGGGCCATCATGCTCACAATGGGCATGAAAAACAGAGAGCTGTAAAGTTAGAGACACCTATTTTGGATGCAAAAGCTCAATCGAGCACCGACAACTTTAAAAACTTCGGGTTCCTAATTTCTTTTATGAAGATTATGAAGGCATTTGACAAGAAAGTAGGCGATACTAAGTA
>PEYS01000129.1:0-1276 GCA_002763335.1 Candidatus Woesearchaeota archaeon CG08_land_8_20_14_0_20_47_9
AACGTGGTGCCAGCCTGAAGACCAGTTACTGGTGTTGGATTGCAGTATTGCTGCTGATGTATTTGAAACATAAATGCTACCATCAGTGCCAGAGGCAGCATACAGCTTGCCATTGTACGAGTCGAGAGCACCAATATAATTAGTTGAGCTGTTGTAAACAGCTGTCCAGTTTGTGCCATTAAATGCGTAGATCATACCTGAAGCTCTGCCTGAGCCAGCGTATAGCTTGCCATTGAAGACTGCTAAGGTGTCAATATATGTGTCTGGGGGATCGTAGCTTAAAACAGCAGTGCTGCCATTGAAGGAATATACCCTACCAAAGAAGTAATTTGTACCAACATATAGTTTGCCAGCATAAACATCCATGTCATAATTAAATTGGTCATAGGTTGAGAATAGGTATGTCCAATTTGTGCCATTGAACACATACGTTACGGCATCGTATCCCCCTTCATACAATTTACCATTATATAGACTTAGGGAATAAACAGATTTACCTTGGATTGTGGCGTTCCAGCTTAAACTCCAATTTGATCCATTAAATGCATATACCATACCGCCCCCGCCTCTCCACATGCCAGAATACAATTGGCCATCAAAAGCAGCAAATGTGGAGGGGTAATGGCTCGGAATAACATAATTAATGCTCCAATTACTATCATTAAATACATAAATGGAGCCAGAGCCACCAGCGTACAATAAATTCTTATATGGCCATAGAGCACGGCTGTAGCTAATTCCAGACATAGCACTCCAATTAATCCCATTAAACACATAAACTCCTGCAGATGTACCTGCATACAGTGTACCATTGTAAATTGCAAACGAATACGGATAGAATGTTCCAGATGACAGGTTATACCCCATCCTCCACCCATCCCCACTCAAATTCACAAACTCAAACCTCAGCTTGCCTGTTTGATGATCCAACTTTAACTTATAGCTTCCCTTGTCCACTATTCCCATGTCATAGTCATTTGTCCATGGTGCAAAGCTCTGGTTGATGTAGACCCAAGTGCTTATTGTAAGCTCTCTCTGAGGGGATTCTAGCGATGCAGAGTTTGGGATGACAAGGGCATCGTCTATTCCATCAAGATACAAGCTGTTGTGCTGTTTGACGATGCTCCTTGCATCTGCTGTCCATGAGGGAGCAAATGATGTTGCATTTGATGTTCCCAGTGTGAGCATATTGCCATTGCGTGAATGGTCTACCACCTTGCTTCCATATCCTTCATCAAACCTGTAGTAGGCAGCCAAGCCATCAATATCCTCGCTG
>PEYS01000129.1:1304-7408 GCA_002763335.1 Candidatus Woesearchaeota archaeon CG08_land_8_20_14_0_20_47_9
TGATCTCTTGCTGAGTCCTTGCCTTTGTCCAAACCCTAACCTCATCCAAGCCTGCTTTTAAGTAACCATTACTATAATCATCACCAATGCGAAGGTCAGCAGTGAGATCAGAAATATTCATCTCCCCGCCAAGGTTCTTTTCAGAGTCAAGCACCCCATCAACATAAATCTTCATCATGCTGCCATTAAATGTTGCTGCGAGGTGGTGCCAGCCAGTATCCCATGTAGTACGATTGGATGAAAGCACTGGGTTGGAGCCAAGGGTGTAGATAGTGTAGTTTACTCCAAAGTACAACTTACCATTAAAAACATTCATTGCAAATATAGTAGGGGTACCCCCCACAGAAGAATTGTGAATCAACGTCCAGTTTGAACCATTGAATGCGTACAACAATCCATTAGTTCCTGTTCCTGCATACAGCTTTCCATTATAGATCTCAAGTGAAGGTACAAGGGTACCAGGAGGATCAAACAACAGTTTCCCATCACTCCCATTATAAGCATATATGACCCCAGAGTTGTCTTTAGTCCCCACATAGAGTTTCCCCCCATAAACTGCTAGGGATCCTAGTTGATCATCACCACCATCATACGCTAATGTGCTGTTAGTCCCATTCGAAACAAATACCCTGCTTCCAGCTGTTCCTGCATAAATGCGCCCCCCATATTTTTCAAGAGCGTAAATGAGGAAGTTTGTTGAGAATCCTGTGCTCCAGTTTGTGTTGTTAAATACATACGCAAGGCCAGAACCACTTCCAGCATATAGAGCATCGTTAAACGCTGCAAATGATGACATGGAATCTTCACTGCCATTATATGTTAGAGTCCAGTTTGTGCCGTTGAATGCGTACACATCACTATCGCCAGTTGCTTCAAGACCAAGGTATATCTTATTCTTATAAGTATATAACTTATAATGATATGTGCCAGGAGGATCATAGGCTAATGTCCAATTAGTTCCATTATACTTGTACACTTCATTCGCGCCACTCCATCCCCTGAAGCCAGCATAGAGAGTGTCATTTAAGCGGGGGAATGAGTTTACATACCCACCTGAGACCTTTGCATTTTCAGTCACATTCTGCTCACTCCCATTGGCTACCTCAAATCTTAATTGCCCTGTTTGATGATCAAACAGCAGCCTATAACTCCCTTTATCCAAGATGCCCATGTCATAGTCTTCACTCCATGCTGAGAAGTTTTCTGGCAGCCTCACCCAAGCCTCAATAGTCAGGCTGTTGTTTGCATGCAGGCTTGTTGAGTCTGGCGCTACTGCATACTGCCCTGTTCCGTCAAAGCTGAGGGCATTATCACGCAGGGCAGGCTTTAGCTGCAGGGTATCTTGGTCAAGTGGCCAGGCTGGATCCTCGCTGTCAATGCCTTCTCCTGTTCCGAGCACGCCGTTGTTTGCATTGCCTGATTTGTCAAGGACAACCTGTCCAGAGCGTTCATTCATTGGCCAGTAGCCAGCCAAGCCATACTCATTGCCCCTAAGCCCAGCATCCTTATAACTGGCAACCTCAGAAGCACTCCTGCTGACATTCCAAACCCGCACTTCTGCAATCCTGCCATAGAACATGCCGTTGCTGTAGTCGTCACCGATATGCAAGGGCGCTCCATTCTCCTCAATCCCAATTCCTGACACACTTCTAGTTGCCTCAAGGCTGCCATCAACATAAATCTTCATTGTGCTGCCATTGAATGTTGCTGCAATGTGGTGCCAGCCTGGTGTAAATACCGAAGTGGAGGAGGAGATGTTGGCAGATTGGCCTAGAACTGAGACTGTGGCGTTATATTTGCCTGTATTATTATATCCTATTGCATAAAGCCTACCATTAAATGTAGCAAAGTCAAGTATTGATCCTTCAAAATCATGGCTAACACTCCAATTTGAGCCATTGTATAAATAAATCACTCCATCCCCAGAAGAGGCTGCATACAGTTTACCATTATAGGATGTGAGTCCGTATATGGTTGAGCCGAGAGTATCAGTCACTAAAGTTGTGTTTGTCTCATTTATTCTGAATATATGTCCTGAAGCAACCGAAGTACCCCCCGCATATAGCTGTCCATTCCATGCAGATAAAGAACTAAGGTAGTCAGGGATAGTAAAAGGAACACTCCAATTAGAACCATCATATACATAAATGTGATTGCCTGTATTTGCTGCAGCATAGAGCTTGTTATTATACCTATATAAATCATAGATATACTGAGCAGTTGAATTGTAACTCAAGCTCCAATTCGAGCCATTAAAGACATATATATCACCATTGAGTCCTGTGCCTCCATAGAGCTTGCCGCCATAAACACCTAGTGACCTCATGCGAGTTTCATCACTATCGTAGCTTAATGACCATGTTGATTCATTAAATACATAGACATAACCATTACCGTATGTACCTGCATACAATCTCGATTTGTAAGAGGCAAGTGATAACGCGGTGTTATCCAGTGCCCCTGAACTAGTACTCCAGTTTGAGCCGTTAAATACTATCACATTAAAGTTATTCTGTAAAGCCGCATAGAGATTCCCATTTAGGACAGCCAATGAATATCCACCAGCGTGACTATCCTCATAACTATCATAGCTAGTGCTCCAATTCCCACTTCCATTTATAACCTCAAACCTTACCTTCCCACTCTGATGATCCAAGAATAACCGATAATTCCCCTTATCAACAATCCCCATGTCATAGTCATGGCTCCATGAGGTGAAGTTCTCAGGTATGTTGATCCATGCCTCAACTGTTATTGCATTCTTTGGGTTTAGGCTGCTTGAGTCTGGCACTGCTACAAAGTCGTTTCCCCCATCAAATCTTAGTCCAGAATCATAGCCCCTGCTCCAGTATGGTGTGCTGTTGCATGCGCTTAGTGTTGCATTGTTGTTATTGCCTGACTTATCTATTGCAGTGCACCCTGTCTGCTCTTCAAAGTCGAGGTATAGCTTAGTACTTGCCCTGTCGTGATCAACCAGCCTTTCTAGTGCAACGCCAGTTGCATTTGCCCTTGTGTTGTTGTGCACCCCTCTTAAGAACTCGAACAATGCTGAGTCCTCATAGAATGTCTGCAAGCTCCACGATGAGGTGTTGCTCAGCTTGTACTGCACAGTCACATTAGTGCCACTAGCATTGTACATATCCACGCTTATGTTGACAAGTCTCACACTAGCGTGGAAGTCATAGACAGGGCTTGTGTATGTGCCAGTAATCGAGTAGCTTGTATTAAGGTTCTTCAGGGTTATATTATCCCTGTAGCCATCGTCATTAACAGTTATGTTAGTCCAGTAACCTGCTGCAAGGTCTCCTGATTCTGATAGTGCCTTCAGACCAAACATAGGCATATGATTCACTGAGAAGTTGCTGTCCCATCTTGCAGTATAGCCTGAGGTGTCGTTTGCAAAGATTGTAAACCTAACAAATGATGGCCACTCCTGGCTTGCATTTACTAAGGTGTTATAAACATTGTCGCCCATATCAGTCATAAACCTCCTCACAAGTTCATAGCCGTCCTTGATTGTCTCCCATATCACAAGCCAGACCCTGGAGACAGCATCAACTGCATCAGTCACCCATGCTGTAAAGTTGAGCAGCTGCCCTTCATCAATGCGTGAGCTTACATTAATCACCCTGCCAGTTATGTCAAGCAGGCTTACATTTGTTATGTTCGGGGCAGATGTATCTACCTTGAAGCTTACATTAACACTCCAGTTGCTCCAGCCAAGGGTGTCGTTGCACCAGACTGCAAACCTGTAATGCCCATCTGACAGGCTATGATTAAAGGTAAAGGTTGTATTGCTTGCATTAAACTCGTTCTTTATGCCCCACGAGCTCCAATTAGCCCATAACCTGCATAGGCTTACATTGAAGTCAGAGATGTTAAACTCGAAGTCTGCCCTTGAAACAGGGCTTATGCTTCCATCAGCAGGGCTTACAATGCTAATTACTGGAGCTCTAGTATCAACTGCAAACAGCCTGTACAATGAGAAGCTGCTGAAGCCCTGCTCGTATGTATAGTTCCTGTCATCAAGATCAGCAGCCCTTACACGCCAGTAGTTCCAGCCGTCATTTAGGGCTGGGGGTGTTAGATTAGCCAGACTTAAATTAGCGGGCAGCCTTCTGGCTGTTGATGAGATGCGCATCATGTCAATGCTGGTATTTGCCCTTGCACCAGCACTAGAGCTTCCATTTGAGCCAATGTACAGCCTGCTTCCAATCATGCTTGCAAGTGGCGCATACAATTCAGAGCCTGATGAGCTTGATGAGGCATTGACCTCAACCCCATCAACATACAAGGCAATACTTCCAGTAATGTCCTCTCTCACTCCCCCAGTATCCCATGTTGCTGCAATGTAGTGCCAGCCTGAAAGCCCCGAGATGTTGTAGCTTATGGTTGTGCTGTTAAGAGTGAAGTTTAGCTTGCCCTCAGGATCCTTGTACAGCCTCAGCATGCTGTTTGAATCAGCAAACAGATATCTTGTAGAGCTGTCATTGAAATAATCTCTCGGCTTTATCCATAGCTCAATTGTTCCTTTACTATAGATAAGCCCGCCAGTCTCATAGTAGAGGCTGTTATTCTCAATATACAGGGCATTGCCAAACCTTCCTTGAACAAGGCTCCTGTTGCTCAGCCTACCTCCATTTGCCCTTATGCCTGCCCTGCTCTCAAAGTTTTCAAGTAGCGCGGTTGCCCTGTCCTCTTCAAGCCTTGTATAGTTGTTCAGCAGGTATATGCTGTGCATTGCTGCAAAGCCCTCTGAGGCAGAGACCTCTAGCTCATAATAGACTGCATCTGAGTCCTCATCCCTGCTCTGCCCCCATGCAAGTAGCGGCTGTGAACTTGCATTTAGTGTGTTATTGCCAGGGCTTTCAAGCACTGGCTTAGTTGGTTCTGAATTGAGTATGCGCATGCTGTAGTTCTCAAATGGCAGCGTGACATTCCTTATCACTGGCTTGCTGCTGCTGTTTGTCATTAAGAGGAAGCGGAGCTGCAGATACCTCTCCAGAGGCCCTAGTACGTATCCATAATTGGTGTATGGGTCAATTGTAATCTGCTCGTCAGTGTTATTAGACAGTATCTGGAATTGCTCTATTGCAGCATCCACCTGGCTGGCGTTCAAGTAGCTAGTGCCTATGCTCATCCTGCTGGGCGAGACTGCTAAGGAGAAGCTCCCTGATGCGTTTGCAACAAGCGAGCCATCAACATAGAGCTTAACTATGCCAGCAGCAGTATTCCAGCCTGCCCTTACATGATACCACCTGCCAGCTCGCCATGAGCTTATGTTGTAGCTTGCCTCAAAGTCATTGTCTGCTGCATCCCTTACTACTATGCTTAAAAGCCTCGGGTCAGAGAAGCCCTTTGCAAGAATAACCCTGTTGATAGTTGCAGCAACTGCCATGTCAAATATGTAAGCAGTATTGCCCTCATCCCCATCCCAGTTCGGTTTAATATAAAAGTCAATGGCTGCGTTTGACCTGTTGATGTTGCCAGAGGTTGCATACGTCAGATTATCAGAGTCATTTATAAGTAAAGCCTGATTCCAGATTCCATTTATAAACGATACTCCGGCAGAGCTTGCTGTCTCGCCCTCAATGCCATTAGTGCTTCCATCAAATGGCAGTGCCAGGAGCTGGTTTAAATAGCCAATTGCCTGGCCCTTCCATCCACTCCATGCTGGATAGCTGCTGTTCAGCCCAAGATCAATAACCTCAACATCATCAAAGTATGACCTGCCTGCTGCCTTAACACCTGGGCTGCCTTGCGTGATGTCGCTATCTGTAGCGTTTAGCTGCCAGTCCGGCTCTGATGTTGTCCAGATCTTAAACCTCAACCTGGATTGGTTGAGCATAAACCTGGCATGATAGGTTGCGTTGCTTATCGGCATTGCTGCGCTTGCCAGCTCTGTATAGCCTGAATTGAACTTGCCGATGCTGATGTAGCCTGAGCTTGCATTTATAAGTGCCTGATAATACCGGCTCTGGTTGAGGTATCTTCCAATGAGGGCAATGCTCGAGTTTGTTGATGCATCTGCGCTGATCTCATGGTTCTGGTATGATCTATTCTCAAGGTATGCAATGCCCTCAGTGTTTGCATTCTCAGCCCTG
>PEYS01000129.1:7437-10078 GCA_002763335.1 Candidatus Woesearchaeota archaeon CG08_land_8_20_14_0_20_47_9
TGATGCATTCCTCCAGCCAAAGGCCTTGCTTGCGTTGCCATAGCTGCTGAAGTCCTCTGAATAAGCAATCTGGCTGTCTGCTCCTGTTCTTGACTGTACTAGTACTGCGGTGTTTACAGGAGCTGTTGCTGTGATGTTCAGGCTTCTCAAGCCATAGTTATTACCGAAGTCATAGACAGGCGAGTACCACCATCCTGAACTGGCAGACCCGAGAGTGATGTTGTCAGATGTTACCAATGTGCTTATGTTCTGTCCATTTGTAAGGTTGAATGTGAAGTCTCTTGTAGTTGAATTTACTGTTGTCCCGTTCTGCATTCCATCGTGTGCGGTTATGATGCAGGTTACGTAGTCTCCAGAGCTGAAGTAGGTTGAGTTTAGTCTTGGCAGGTTTTCGTAGACCTCAACCTCTGCAAGCCCTCCAAGACCTTCATCATTGTTCGGGTTTGTGAAGTAGAACCTTATGTACGCTGCCTCAATCATAGGCACCGTTACCTCATTCCATAGGTTGCTGCCTTCGCATGTCTCGTACTCTGTCTTTGCTGTTGTCAGGTTGTAGAATGTGCTTCCATCAAGGCTATACTGGATGTGGTAGTTGTCAGCACTTGAGCCTGTGAATAGGTAACGCATGTAACTTATGTTTCTTACTGCTCCTAGATAACCCTGCCACCATGCATTCTGGGGCCAGCCTAGAACCGAGATCCAATAGCTTGCAGTGTTTGAATCAGCAGCATCCTCTGGAGGGTGGCTGCCATCTGAGCTTGATGCAGACGCTGTCATGGCTAGCTTGCTGAATTCAAGGCGCTGCCCATTCACATACCATTGGTAGATCATGGTGATGTTATCCCCATTCATGTCATAAGCAGAACTGTTCTGACATGTTAGGGTTGAGTTCTTGTAAGCCTTTTCAGGATTAGGCGCATTGCTAACAACCCTTACAGAGTCAACATTGGGCATGGTGTTTACATTTAGCACGCCCTCGTACTTGCCAGCATAGGGTATGTCTGTGAGGAAGACTGCCCTGTAGTATGTAAGCGCAGGGAAGCTTGAGTTGAGCGCAACAAGCGGAGCCCTCCATATTCCTGAGAGATTGTTTCCAGCAGTAAGGGTGAGATTCAACTTCAGCAGTGATTGGGTAAGCCCCGCATCACTGAACAGCTCAAGATAAGCCCAGGTCACATTTCCATATGAGCTATGGTTAAAGTAGATGCTGATGTTTCCGCCAGAGAACACAGGGCTTGAGCTGCTCACAGCCCTGCACAGCCCATCTGTCTGATTAATCAAACTTACGTTGATAGGCGTGTATTGTGCTATTCCCTCACTACCTGCCTCTGCCCTGTTGAACTCGGTGTAATTTGTGGTTAAATAGGCAGTTGATAGTGGGCTTGAGTAGTATATCTTCTCTATCTCTGATTTGTTTAGGTCTCGGTCGAATATTTTTAGGTCGGAGATTAGGCCGTTGAATGTGTTTGTTGATGTGCCTCCAATGTATATTTGGGAGGTGAAGTGTGCGATGCTGCATTCTGTTGGTATGCTGTAGCTTGTGTTTGTTAGTTGGTTGTATATCCCTATTTTTTTGGTTTCGTTGTTCCATGTTGCTGCTATGAATGTCCATCTATTCAGATTAAGGGTGCTTTGTGATATGTTGATGTAGGCGTTGCTGCAGCTGCTTCCAAGAGTGCCTGTTCTGAAGTATATGGTATTTGCACTAGTTGTGCCTAGTATCAGGCTGTCTGATGCCTGCTGTGCAAGTATTGCTGCTTGGGTGTTGTTTTTGCCTGTGTTTGCGCTCTTTTTTATCCATAGGGTTATTGTTCCCCTTGAAGCCCCTATGTTGTCTTGTGCTGGCACGCTTGCTGTTGCTGCTGCTCTGGTTGATGTTGAGTTGTGGGGTGCCCCGCTCCATGTGTAGCTTGCCCCCAGGCTTCCGTCTGCATAGGTCGTGGCATAAGGAACACTCCCCATTGCCTTCTGTTCCAGCTGCACTGCATCTATCAGCACATTCTTGCCTGGTTTGATTGCTATTCCGTACCCTGCATCTTGCACCGAGGCATTTAAGCCTGCTCCGATGCGCCACCATCCTCCGCCTGCATCTTCGTATGTGGTTGCTATTAGGCTCTTGTTATAGTACAGCTGCACCACCGATCCATTGACAGGGCCTCCGATGTTGCCTGTTGTGTTGTCAAATACATATGCTGAGAGATAATAAGTAGCAGCACTCAATCCCCTTGTTGTATACAATATAAACGTCTCATTCCTTCCCACTGTGTTAACAGCCAGCGAGTAATTCCCATACTTCTTATTCTCATCAGTTCTCCCGATCTGCTGTGCAACTGTATCCTCGCCTTCTGCTACTAAGACCCATGTTGCTCCGTACATTCCTGTTATTTGGTTGTCTGATGGTGTTTGTGTGCTTACTCTTAGGTCTGCTATTACTGCGTCTGCCTGCTCGCTGCCGTTTTCTCTTGAGCCGATGTGTAGTTTTGCATCTGAGGTTATTGTTGGTGGTGTTGTAAAGCTAGCGCTTGTATTAACAGCAGAGCTTGTTGCGTTTGTGCTGCTGATCCATAGGCCTAGTTGTCCTAGTGTGCTGTCCCACCATGCTGTTATCTTGTGCCATGCTTGGGCTGCGAAGTTGGCGATG
>PEYS01000051.1 GCA_002763335.1 Candidatus Woesearchaeota archaeon CG08_land_8_20_14_0_20_47_9
GGCTGGATTTTTCCGATAAGACAGAACAATAGTAAAAAGGAATATACTTCAGAACTGTACTCAGCACGATTTCATAATCGCATCTACTGCAATAGGCGGCATCATAATCAGAAGCTGCTCCTTGCTGTTGCATCTGCGGGCCAGAAATATTTATATAGTTGACTTAACAAATTTCAGAAAAAAGTGAAATAAGTGAAATCAAAAGAGAATGAAAAAACTATTCGTATACGATCTCCCCCTTTATGATGATGTTGTAAAGGCCTTGAAGGAAAGGGGTTTCAGAGTAATGTCTTACTTGGGTAAGGTTCCAATATCAGGAACGGTTACAGAAATTAATTGTGGAGAGCTTATTGAGAAAGGGGGCATGTATTTTAATCTTTATAAATCTAAGATTAATCTTTATAAATCTAAGATAAAGGGTGAAATCGAAGAGGTTTCAGTATTAATTATAGAAGTTAGTGAAACTAAGGTTAACTGGTTGGATGGAATCCTAAAGAGTTTGGGAATAAAGCTTACAAGAAGAAGCGACCTAGAAGAGGAAGTCAGGACAAGAGGGTAAATGCCAAAAGCCAGCCACTATAGGCGCATAAGGGGCATGTTCTCTCCTCTGTGCTGATCACTCGCTTCGCATTAGCGTTGCGAGCTTCTGACTGCCAAGTGGAAGTGACGTACAAGCCTTAGCCTCGCTATCACCCCATCAGAATCTCGACTAACCGAAGCTTAAGCTGAGGTTAGGACGCCCTGATTTCCGAAAGTAATTTAAGTATGTTAGTATTTAAAGAACTCTGTAAAGGGGTGATTTGTTTATGGTTGCTAAAAAGAGAGCGAAAACAGCCCGGAAGGGCACAAGGAAAAGGGGACGCCCAAAGGGGCCTGGGAAAAAGACGAGGACAGGTTCTGCTGCTTCAAAGACAGCCTCTAGGCGTAAAATAATCCAAAGGGCAAAGGCAAAGCCGACCTTCGCAGTAAAGCACGCAGAGGCTGCGCTTGAGAGGAGGGTTGTTGAGGCTCCAAGGATGCAGCCTGAGCCTGGGGCAGTGAGGCTCGAAGAGGAGGCGAGGAAGATAGAACAAGAGGTCAGGAAGGACATCAAAGAACTGTCAATGCCAGGCATGAGAGCCAGGGCATCAGGCATATGCAAGAAGAGCAGGTTTGTTGCACTGATGCTTGCGTTGTTCCTCGGCCCATTCACCTGGCTCTACACCTACAAGAAGGACTGGTGGAAATTCTGGACAGGCCTGATACTGGACACAATACTCTTAGCCAGCATTGTCCTTGCCCTCGGCATTGTAGCTGTATGGCTCTGGGCAATCGTGGATGTCCTTGTCAAGGACGACAACTGGTACAACAACTTTCCCTGTTAAGCAGCTGCAAACCAGGCGCCAAGGCCCAGCTGCTTTTCCTTTTCTTTTCCGAAAACCTCTTCAACACGCTGCTTTGTAAGATCAAGGGACTGCTTAAGGTAAGCAGGAACATTATACCGTGATGCCAGACTTATAGCTGGCTCAAGGTACTTTACAACAGAGCCATCAGAGACTGTGAAGATCACCCTGCCGCCGCAGCCATCACACTTCCCTATAAGTGTAGGCCTTCTGAACTTGCGATTGCACTTAACGCAGCGAAACTGCTGGGTTGAGAACTTCCTGAGGTTGCCCTTTATGTCCTTAATAAAGTGTTTCTCAATAACAAGCCTTGCAACATCGCCCTCATCAACAGCCCTTAGCTTCTCAGCCATTGTCATTTGTCCCTTGAGCTTGTCCTCCATAGAGGGGAGTAGCTTGTAGGCAGAGCATAAAACGCCGTTGTTAATATCACCTGTCTCATGCGTATAGCCAATACCCTCGTACTGCTGCGGTGTGCCTAGGTGATTGCCAAGCTGATCAACCTTAACATCATATGGCAGTTTATACTCTGCCGCAGCCTGATAGAGCTCAAGGGGATACCTCCATGCAATGTCAAGGCGGTGGACCATGTCATCAACCTCTGTAGGTATAAGCCTGCTTGTAAGCACGAGCGGGCTGTCCATTGTCCTTGAACCTCGTTTGTCAGGTAGGAACTGGCGCGAGAAGTTGAGCAGGGCATCCATAAGGAGCATGACGCAGGCCTCGTCACCATCAGCATCACGCCTCATGGCTGCGTGAAAGAGCGGATGTGCAAACATGCCCTGGGTCTTTGAAAAGCCTATGATGCGCCCAACAATCCCTGCTGATATGTGCGGGGCAAGCCCTATAACAATATGGCCGATCAGGTCATCCTTCTTTCTAAGGTTGTAGTACGGTTTAAGCCTGTAGAGGCTCTTCAGCAGGTCATCAACAAAGCAGGCAACCCTGAACAGAACAGCGTCAGAGCTCTCATCTGCTGCGCCAAGGTTAGAGGGCAGGATAAGGTCCTGAGGCTTTAGCTCCAGAATCTGATCCTCGTTTTCAAGAGGGTTGCCATTTATATCAGCGTCATAGCCAAGCTCAACAAGTCGCTTAATAGGTGTCTCCACCTCACTCTGCTTAAAGTGGGTTATCGGCACCTCAGTCATGTCATACCTTGTAGTACCATCCTTATTAACAGCTATCTCATTCTTGGCCCTCAGAACACCCTTAACGAGGTGCTCAGGCACATGGGTCTTGTTTGATGTCCCTCTGACACCCTTAACAAGGCTTGGGGGAGGGACTTTACTCAGCTTAAGCGCGTGCTCATAGTAATGCTTAACATCAATGGATTGCTTTCTAAACATCTGCGGGTCATGGCTGCATTCCTTATCAATTGCGCCGCAGTACCTACAGTAGTAGAGCTGCCTTGTTCTGCTGCCACAGAGCTCGCAGGTTGGATAAAGGGTCTCGCGGTTACAGCTAAGGCACCTCCTTATCGGAAAGTCAGCTGTCACATGACCTGCCTCAATCGCGCTCTGAAAGCACCTCAAGCGGCCACCCTCTTCACCCACTGGAAACAGTACTTGTGGGGAGCCTGTGAGCCTCCTCATCTTGGCCTTCTCAGGCCTGCCCATCCTAGCCCCGATAAATGTGCCTGACTTATCACGCAGGGTTATGCCTGATACTCCACTTAACACCACATTAAGGGGCCTGTCTTTTCCTGAAATAGAAATAGCCTCCTTGGCTGATGTTTTAAGCCCATCATCATCTGCATTTAGGCCGAGGCTTGTAACAAGGGCTGCGGCGTCGTCATCAAATACAACAACAAACTCCTTTGATGCAACCCTGTGAGGCAGACCTATAAGCTCAAGAGAGCGCTTTTGGCCTTCAAATCCCTTGAGAGGCAGAATCAGCTTTCTTATGCCCCCTCCTTCCAGCTCTATCTTAGCCCTGCCAAGCCACTCAACTAATGCCAATAGCTGCTCCTTAGTGAGGGCATTCCAGTGATATGTATACCTTGGATGCATGGGCAGATTCAGCATCTGTGAAACTGAGAGGGCATTGCTGAAGCCCGGGGGAGAGCCGCTGAGTACCAATGCTGCTGCATCGCTGCTTATGCCTGTCCTTGTTGCAAGCCCCTCCTTGCCTGCCCCTTTTCCCAGGGCAGCCTCAACCTCGCGAAGATACCACTCCTCACAGTAACCTGCAGGGACAAGAACATGGGATCTGTCAAAGAAATCACCATAACTGAAGAGTATGTCTCCAAGGTATATTATCTCAGCAATCTGCTTTGCAAGCTGCCTTGCCTCAGCAGGGTTCTCAAGCCTAAGAACAGAGCCGTCATCCAGCTTGACAATAGGAGGCTCTATGCTGTCAACAGACGTCACAGCAGCAGCCTTTCCAGGGCGCTCTGTCTTGAGCTGAGTGCCAATTGCAATGTACTTGTCAAGCACAACCATTGTACTGGGGTGAATGCCTGCAGCAGAGTAGCCTGTTGTCCTTGCCCTTCCATACCTAAGCCTAAAACCGCCATGCCTCAGGGGGTAGGTAAGCACAGGCCTCCCTGCAACGAGATCAGTAATGTAGGTGAAATCCGGGCTTATTCCCTTTTTGTGAGCAGCATCATCAGGCTTCTTCTTGGACTTCTTCATCTTCTGAATCTCTAAAAAGCGTTCCATAAAGCCCCACTCAAGCCCAAAGTCATTGCCCCATTTGCTCAGAGGCCTCCAGAGCTTCGGCGCCTTAAGTGCAAGCATTGACATTACAAGGCACACGCCTCCTCGTATCCTGTTAGTCTCAACCCTTGGAAGGTCTTTGTAGTTGCTGACCTCAATCCTCTCAGTAGGGTCGCCTGTGACCTCAACAGGGATGTGTCTGACAAGAAAGCCTATCTCCTCAGGGCTCGGCCTGTACTGGAGGTTTGTGACGCGCTCATCATAGTCTGCAAGCTCTGTAACATAGCGATTGACCTCAGCATCATCAGGGTCATAAGGCATGTAGCCCATCTTCACCCTCACGTAGTCTGTAATGATAACTGAGACTGAGGCAGCAGTGCCTCCTGCGCCGCGAACAGGGCCAGCATATGCTGCTGCCAGATACTCCTGGCCATCACGCCTCTTCTTAATGCGGAGCTCAATAAAGCCCTCAAGGGGCGCAGCGACAATGCCGACAGTATGATACGCAAAGCCTGTTCTTATCCCAACCTCCATGGCCTCGCGCTTATCCTTGAATTTGCAGAACCTCTCATTTGCAACCTCCTCTGCAATGATGAGAGCGACCTCCCATGCAAGTGCTCCATACCTCTTTTCAAGCTCTTCTATGCGCTTGGGAACCCCTTTTCCCACAAGCTGAGGGGCAGCTACAGAGATAAGCCCCTCAACCCGCTCAGCCATATTCCTGGCAAGGGGTATGTCAACCCTCTCCTCAGGATCAAAGCCCTTTGAGCGGGCAGCCTCAGCAAGCTTATAGGCTCTAGATACCTCTGAGTCTATCGCTGCAAAATATGCCTCCATTGCCTTGCTTGCTTCTGGCATTTAACAACACCCCCTCGCTGAAATGGCTGTTGGTAATTAGTTTTTGGTGATTGGTGACTGAGCTCTTTTAAACACCAATAACTAATATTTACTGGCTGGTTTGTGGCAGGAGATAATTATCCCCCTCCTTCCTGATCTGCCGGTTCCTCACAAAGAGCGGTAGGAAGTTTGAGAGCTGCGCAGCAGGAACACCCACCTCAGCTGATATCTGATCAAGGCTCTTAGGCCCCTTTCGCAGGGATAGTATAACAAGGTTGAGGAGGAGCCTGCGAGAGGTTTCATTTAATATCCTGCTCTCAGTCTTTGTGGTTTTTATGATCATATCCATGTTATGCAGCCTTGCAAGCACGTCATTCAGGAAGTTTGATAGCTCAACCTCCTGCACAGCAACCGTGCCCGGCTCAATTACCTCAATAGACGATGGCATATAGTCAAAACAGAAGTCCATCATGCTCCTTATGTCATCAAAGAGGAGCGTCAGCTCTGCAAAGCCAGAGTAAAAGGTTTTCTTCTTCTTGGTTTTAAAAACCCTCTTTTTAAGCAGCCTTGACGTTTCCAGGGTTTTTACCTGTTTAATCTCTGCAGCTATTGATTCGTCAACAAAACTGCGGGGCTTGCCTATAACCTCAACAATAACCCGGGCAATAACACTTCCTGGCTTCATCATAGCCTTAATCCTTGGTGTGATGCGCATAGTTTAATGGCCATGAGTAGTGGTTTAAAAAGTTTACTTAACAGTGGAAGACGTTCTTGCACGCATCCACCATCCTCCCAGCAGCGGTTTTAAAACAGTCAGTTTCGCATATCTGAAACGTATAACCTGCTATTGAGGCAATCACAGGAATCGTCACACTTAGGAAAAAATCCCCCTGAGCTAGATAGGACATGACTGGTGTAATAATCGGAGCTGCCCTCAGGAGTCTGGCCAAGTATCTGACAAAACTTGCATGCACCCCATTGAGCCTGTCCTGTCTGCACTCAGAGATAACACAAACCAATTCAACTATTCCATACATGCCGATGAGGTCACTTAAATAATAGTTGGCCATTGTAGCCCAATCTGCTTTTGATAGATTCACATACCCCTCTAAGGTCTTATACAGGTTTTTCAACGTAGAGGAGGCGACAAAGAGTTTATAGGCAAGGCCACCCCTTATCAGAATATCAAAATTCCGAGAGAGCTTCAACAGTATGTCTTCTAAAGCCATCATTTACTACCGGATGTTAATGAATCGCTAATAAAAACTTTGTTGTTAGTAAATATTTATAAATCAATGCTTGTCTACAGGTTACATGAAAGACAACACCAAACCACCAATAAGCAGAAGCGACTTTACAAAGCTCCGAGATTCAATGCAGCAAGATGATGCTGCCCGTGAGAAGGCAATAAAAAAGGGCAGGGATGTCATAAAGCTCTCGAAGAGGATCATATACAGCATACACAGGAGTGACATGGGCACTGCTGCAAAGGCGATGGCAGCCATCAAGAAAGAGGTAAGAGAGCTAGCGTCAATAACCAGGGGGCATGAAGTGCTTAGCTTTGGGGGCTTTTACAGGGCAGCAATTGCAGAGTATGTTGAGGCAGCATGCCTCTTCCACTTTATTCAGGACAACAGGCTTGTCTCATCAGCAGAGCTTAGTGCAGAGGCTGAATCATACCTGCTTGGCTTATGCGACCTTGCAGGAGAGCTATCAAGACGGGCATTCAATGCAGTGATTGAGGAAAAGCCTGAAGAGGCGACAAGGATAAAGGACTTCCTCTCAGAGATATACACAGAGCTGCTTATGTTTGACTTTTCAAATGGGGAGCTGAGAAGGAAGTTTGACAGCGTAAAATACGAGCTGAAGAAGCTGGAAGCCTTAGCAGTTGAACTCAAGCTGAAGCAGAAGGTATGAGGGCAGGTTGTTTTGGTTATTGGCTGTTAGCTATTGGTTAAGACGTGGGGGCTGTAGCCTAGCAAATTTGGGCGGGGCAAGGCTAAAAAAGATAAGCTAAAAAAAGACATGAGACAGAATGAAAAAGATCAACAAGGGTAGGGTTGCAAGGGAAGCAAAGCAGATCATGGATAACTTTATCAAGGCACTTGGAAGGGTTGACCAGGAAATAAAGGTAGGCTTTGAAAGAGAGGAAGCCACAAGAAAGCCTGTTAAGGAGAAACCTGACTCTGAGTTTATAGAAGCGATGTTTAAAAACGCCCCTAAGAGTGACGGGGAGCATATAATTGCAGAGAAGGCGAAGTGGTAAGAATTTTAACTAACCTGCGCCTACGGCTACGGTTAGTTAAAATTCTAATGTCGGAAACACCAGGCTAATCACTCTGTATATTTATTGTAAGTGTCGGATATAAATGTTGAGGGTTTATGAAAATGAAGATCAGTGATTTAGCCGGTTCATGGAAGATGAGTGATGAGGAACGAGAGGAATTTATGAAAAGCTTAAAAGAAGGCTGGAAGAGATGGGAAATAAAATCTGCCTAGATACAGACTTTCTAGTTGACTTTCTTAGAGATAAAAAGGAAGAAGTAGATTTCATTAAAAAGAATGAGACAGACAAAGAGCTGGCTACAACATACACATAGCAAACACATAGTCAATGACCGGATCATTACAACAGCAACTCAAACCCCGTAAGCACACATACCCTTGCAAATTCATAAAGTTCTTTAATATCAACTGATTCATTCGCAGCGTGGGCTGCATCCTCATCCCCAGGACCGAAGCCAATAGCAGGCACGCCTGCAAGTATCAATCGCTTAGCATCTGTTGCCCCTGATAAACCGATAAGCCTTGGCTTTATGCCAGCGACAACCTCAGCAGCCTTTGTCAGGCATTTTATAAGGGAGCTGTCCTTATTTGTTTCAGTTGGCTTCATCTCAAGCGTCTTTGATAGTGTGAAGCTGCAGCCCCTCTTTTTCTGCACCCGCAGGCAGAGCTGTTTAATCTCCCTTGTTATCCCTGAGGGCTTCTGTGATGGAAGGTATCTTATGTCAAGTGTTGCCTCGCAGGCGTCAGCAACCATGTTGGGGGCAGAGCCGCCATTTATCATGCCGGTGCTTATTGTGGGAGGTGAGAGCAGGGTATGTTTCTTGAAGCGCATCCTATGCTTTTCAAGGAGTGTGATCAGCTCAGCCATCGCATTTATGGCATTTACGCCTTTTTGCGGAGAAGCACCATGGGCAGCCTTGCCAATACACCTGACTGAGATGCGCAGCACACCCTTTTCAGCAATGTCAATTGCATGCATATTATGGGCAGTATCAGCCACTACTGCGTAGTCTGGCTTAATAGAACGCCAGAGTTCTGAGTTAAACATGTACCCCAGACCTAGTTTTGAGCCGGATTCCTCGTCAGCCAGGGCAGCTATCACTAGGCTTCCCCTGAGTTTTGCTTCATACTGCTTCAGAATCAGTGCAGCTGCTATTAATGAAGCCAACGGCCCTTTATCATCAACAGAGCCTCTGCCATAGAGCCTGCCATTCCTGATTACTGGTTTAAAAGGATCGGTCTTCCATCCAGAGCCAGGAGCGACAGTATCAGTATGGGCTGCAAGCATAAGCCTAGGTCTCTTGCTGCCAATAAAGCCAATTATGCTTGCCCTGCCCTGCTCAGGCTCAATTATGTGACGCCTAATATTTGCCCCATCGAAGATGTTCTTAATAATTTCTACGATGGCAGCCTCATTGGATGCAACTGTCTTGAGCCTTATCATATCGCAGGCGAGGTCAACAAGGGCTTTCTTCTGGGAACTACTAAGATCTATTTCAGGAATCATTCTCATCATGCCTGACCTCATCCTGATACAGCTCAAAACAAGCAGCCATAACCCTGCACAGAAGATCTTCTGAGAATGCAGGGACAAATATCTGCAAGCCAACAGGTATGCTGTCAATGCAGCCTGCTGGCACAACCCCTGCGCAGATGCCTGCAAGGCTGGCAGGGATCGTATAAGCATCGTATGCGTACATTGCCTCAGTGCTTATTCTTGTGCCAAACCTGTGTGGCAGCATGGGCGTGGTTGGCAGCATAATTACATCGCATGATTTAAATGCAGTGTCAAGAGCCTGGGCAATCAGCCTTCTGGCAGCAAGTGCCTTGCGGTAGTATGTGCCATGATATTCTGCCCTGCTTATCTCCTTGCCTCCGAGAATACGCCTTAGAACCTCCTCACCACATACATCCTCAATCTTCTTCCCATACTTCCTTCCATCAAACTTCCTTGTGCTGGAGAACACCTCAACGTAAACTATCGGGTAGTATGTCTGCACTGCAAGGTCAACGTTCTTAAGGCTGACATTAACAATCCTTGATCCTGTCTTCTCAGAAAACTCTGATACACGCCCCTGTATAAGCCTGTAGATGCGCTTGTCAGTGCAGAGTTTCTCGAAGTCCGGGCTTAAGCCAACCCTGAGTCTTGAGACAGGCTTCTTTATAGCCTGACTGTACCTTGGCACAGGCTTCTTGAATGTTACTGCATCCCTGATGCTGTGGCCAGCTATGACCTCAAGGAGAAGCGCTGCCCCTACTGTATCATTTGCAACAGGGCCTATAGTGTCAAGACTCATAGCCATATCCACTAGACCGTATCTTGAGACCCTGCCGTAGCTGGGTTTTATACCAATCACACCGCAATGAGAGGCAGGGTTCCTGATAGAGCCCCCTGTGTCAGATCCCAAAGCAAGGTCACAAAAGCATGCAGCAACAGCTGCCACTGGACCAGAGCTTGAGCCCCCGGGAATATGACCGGGCGCTCTTGGATTGTCAGTCTTGCCAAATGCAGAGCTCTCACCAGAAGCACCCATTGCAAACTCATCCATATTTGCCATGCCAATAATAATACCGTCCTCTGCCCTTACCCTGGCAATAACATCAGCGTCAAAGCCGGCAGTGTAGTTCTCAAGGGTTCTTGAGGCACAGTTTACAATCATTCCCTTAACTGAGATGATTGATTTTACTGCTATGGCAAGCCCTGCAAGCTTGCCTGCCCTGCCTTTTTTGATCTTCTTATCCACCTCATCAGCCTGGGCAATGGCCTGCTGATTAATATGCAATATGGCATTAATATCCTTGTTCCTCGCATCAATCTCCTTAAGGGAATTTATGATGTTCTGCCTGGCTGTTAGCCTGCCTGATTTTATAGCCTTTAGCTTTTCGAGTGTGTTCATGGTGTATCTCCCTTGCAATAAGTAAAAAAAATTCGCCTGCTCGGGGCTATCCCCGACTTAAAAGTCGGGG
>PEYS01000156.1:0-828 GCA_002763335.1 Candidatus Woesearchaeota archaeon CG08_land_8_20_14_0_20_47_9
TTCTGCCGTAAAAGAGTCGCTAAAAATATTTGTTAAGTGGTATCTCTTCTCCAATTCTTGCTTATTTTCTAAAAAAAATTTAGTAAGAAATTCACTGTTAGAATTAATTCGACTTATACATATAAATATATCATAACTGAGTGCAGTAAATGCCACGGCAGTATCTTGGTCTGCTTTTTCTATAATCCTACAAATATCCACAAAACTGTCTTGAAGGGGATTAAAATCAATTGGGTTAGCTTGGTAGGGCATATATTTAATAGTAGAGATAATCTTATTTTTCTTTCTCTTCTTGTGATCTTTCTCCATAGTCCCCCTTGTCCGCAGAAAATCCTCACCAAACCTTTATATATGTCGCATATAGCATCTATAGTATGGGAAAACAAGCCAAACAATGTTTGGTTAATTTTGGTTTGTCAAAAGGAGGTTTTTGAGATGAAGGATATTAACAGGAAAATTATTTTGTTCACGACACTGCTGGTGATGCTGCCGTTGTTTTTCCACGGCGCATTCGCTGATGTGACAGACCTTGACAAAATCAAGGAGCCTGTGACAAAGGTCTATGACATGATAAAATACTTGGTCTCGGCGATTGCTTTAATCATAATCACTGTTGCGGGAATAAAGTTCATGACTTCAAGCGACAACATACAGGCAAGGGAAGGCACAAAGACAATGATAAGCTATGCTGTCTTGGGTTTGCTTGTCATCTGGGTTGCGCCGTTTGTCGTTAATTATCTGACTGCTCCAGCAGTATAATGCTTCCTGAAACAACTCTCTTGGCGGGAGGGAAAGGAAGCCCTCCCCAATTTTCTTCAAAAGGTGAAA
>PEYS01000156.1:850-1847 GCA_002763335.1 Candidatus Woesearchaeota archaeon CG08_land_8_20_14_0_20_47_9
AAAACCGTTGGTCAAAGACCAACGGCATGTTGGTTTTTCAAAAAAACCAGAAAGATGGTTTTTGACAGACAGTAAATTTTCACCTTGCCGCCATTTAGGAAAATGGTGGAAATTTAGTGGATTTATATTCTGCATACTGCTCATGCAAAATGCGTTCTCGCAGATAACCCAGCAGGGCTGCCTAAAATTTGCGGATTGGAAACTGCAGGAGTGCCGGAAAATATTTTCAGACAATTCATTAAATCAGGCGGAGAAGGAAACGCTTTACATAAACCTTGCAGAACCGCGGGAAAAATTGCCAAACCATGATTTTATCTGGCAGTGGAATTCTTCAGTAAATTTCACAGATGCGCCTTATGGAACAGCACAGCATGAAAGCGGGATAATAAAAAACGCGTGGCTGAAAATAATTTCAATAAATAAGTCTGTGTTTGATACAAATTCAGGAAAATGGTTTGCACAGCCGAGCGGAAAAATCCTGACAGCATATAATTTCAGCATCCAGCTTCCCTCGGGGACGCAGGCAGGCGACTGCGCAACAGGTTATTCTTACACAATGCTGGACAATTCGCTTGATGTTTTTCTCAATGGCCCAAAAATCGGCTCAGGAAAAATTGCTTCCTATAATTCAAATGCAAAAAACAATGATGCCCTTGATTTCTCGGCAGGCCTGAGCCTGAAGGCAGGGCTTTATGTTGCGCATTACAGGATGAAAAGCTACTGCCAGTATGATTTCTGGGAGGAAGGCTGGTGCCCTGAGCAGTACACATACCAGAACTGCGAGTATTACAGCACATCTTCCTCGGATTATTCAATAAATATTTCAGATTCATTCAGCGCAGTGGCGAAGGCTTATGCGTTCAGCATAAAAAATAATTTCTTGGACAGCAACGCATTCAAGGAATATCACCTAAGGCTGGATTCCGCGGAAAAAATAAATGAACTGCAGCTGCGGGTTAATGGCAATAATTTCTCATACTCCGAGCTTGAGTATGAC
>PEYS01000156.1:2055-2197 GCA_002763335.1 Candidatus Woesearchaeota archaeon CG08_land_8_20_14_0_20_47_9
AAACCTTCTTGAAATTGCAGGCCGATAAAAATTCCTATGATTTCAATGAATCTGTAAAAGTAAGCGGGGTGTTGTTTGATGAAAATGGTTCTGGCTTGGGCAATGAAGCAATAAGATTGTTTTCAGGCAGTGCAAAAAAGGA
>PEYS01000156.1:2219-2361 GCA_002763335.1 Candidatus Woesearchaeota archaeon CG08_land_8_20_14_0_20_47_9
AAATTTTATTCTGAAATTCCGGCAGATGAAACCTCAGGCGCAATAATCGCGGAATTCAATCCGGTGTTTGATTATTCCCCGAGCAGTTCAATACTGCGTTTCAGCCTTTCAAACAGCAGGGACTTTGAGACTGCGCAGTCAG
>PEYS01000057.1 GCA_002763335.1 Candidatus Woesearchaeota archaeon CG08_land_8_20_14_0_20_47_9
CCGACTTTTAAGTCGGGGATAGCCCCGAGCAGCAGATTTTCGTTACCCAGTGCAGCTGGGTATTCAGAGCCCTCTGATGGCCAATGACTAATAGCTAATAGCCAATTGCTGATGGCAAATCTATCTTTCACAACCCAAAACTTACCAAAACTTAAATAAGGGGGGATTTAAGATGGCCAGGAAGAAGATAAACGGTGAATGCGAGATGGAAGAAGAAGGAGAGGAGATGCGGGAAGATCTAGAGAGCAGAGAGAGCACTGAAATTGGGGCGGATCTGACTATAGAAGACCTGCCTGGCGTGGGTGCAGCAACAGCTGAAAAGCTCCAGGCAGCAGGGTTTGACACCCTCATGGCAGTGGCAGTTGCAACGCCGGGCGAGCTCACAGATATTGGAGGTGTAAGCGAGCCAACTGCACGCAAGATGATCCAGTTTGCAAGAGAGAAGCTGAAGATGGGCTTCATATCAGGGGATGAGCTTCTGAAGAAGCGCGAGCTTGTTGAGAAGATCAGGACAGGTAGTGAAGCTCTAGACAAACTCCTTGGCGGGGGCCTTGAAACAGGCGCAATCACTGAGGCATTTGGAGAGTTCGGAAGCGGCAAGACGCAGATTGCTCATCTCCTCTGTGTAAGATGCCAGCTTCTCAGCCCTGAGAATGTTGCAGTGTTTATTGACACAGAGAACACATTCAGGCCTGAGAGGATTGTCCAGCTTGCAAAGGGGGCAGGGCTTGACCCAGAGCAGGCACTGAGAAACATAAAGGTTGCAAGGGCATACAACTCAGACCACCAGATGCTCCTGGCAGAGAAGATTGACGAGCTTATCAAGAAGGGCCTCAAGGTAAAGCTTGTGGTTGTTGACAGCCTGACTGCTCATTTCAGGGCAGAGTTTATAGGCAGAGGAACTCTTGCAGACAGGCAGCAGAAGCTGAACAAGCACATGCATGCCCTGATGAAGCTAGCAGACACCTATAACTTAGTAGTTTATGTAACAAACCAGGTCATGGCAAAGCCAGACGTATTCTTCGGAGACCCGACACAGGCAATAGGAGGCCACATTGTAGCCCATGCAAGCACATTCAGGATATACCTGAGAAAGGGCAAGAAGGGAAGCAGGGTTGCAAAGCTAGTTGACTCGCCAGCACTCCCTGAGGGAGAGGCAGCGTTCTATGTTGAGGCTGATGGGTTGAGGGATATATAGGATATATAGGCGCAGAGCTTCACTCTATGCTTAGAAGAGAGCGAGATTTATGGAAACAAACTTTAAATACTCATTAACATCCAGATTACCTATGTCTAAAGTAGCTGAGAGATTTGTCAAGGAGTTTGTAGTATTATTTGGATTTTTAAATGGGATTTGGATTGCAATAGGAGTTAATCCAGAAGCAGAGGTTTTTAAGGCTTTTAGACTGGCCGTCGAAGCTTTAAATCCAACGCCAGGCCTATCAATACTCTTTACGCTAGTACCTGTACTAATTACCATCGCAACTCTGTTTGGAGCATACTCCCTGGGTAAATGGATCAGTATCGGAGCGGTTCTTTGCGGATTTATTGGAGGTCTACTAATTTTGATTAACCCAATAATAGCAATACTATTCTTATTTGCAGGATTTGGTTTGGGGACCTTGGTAGTAGATGGTTAGCATGGGGTTAAAACCTATTTGGGATTCAGGATTCTTTGTGATTGCTTTGTCTACTTTAATAATCATTCAGTTTTTACACGAATACAATGAACACAAAGCAATAAAATTCTCCCGGTTTAAGAAAAGGAGATATACAAAAGCATTTTGGTTCTTCAATATCTTCTACATGCTATTAGGCGCAATAGTCGCTACGATTATCGGAGGAATACAAGGCGTTACTGATCCTCTTTCAGCGATCATTTACGGAGGAAGCTGGGAAGGAATGTTTAGCAGTTTATTTACAAGCAAGAACAAGAGGTGAAGCCATGAAAGACCTATCAATAAGAGAAATTATTATCATGCTGGTAATTCTGCTAGTGGTTGTGATAATAGCGTATTATGTTATGTTCTTCAAAGGATGACCTGAGGAATGGAGAATGGCTAACACCGACCTCGTTGCCTACTGCGGCCTGTACTGCCCGAAATGCTACAAGACGGTTGTTTCAGAAGCAGCGAAATCTCTGAAGACTGCCCTGGAGAAAATTCTCAGTATCACTAAACCCGGAAACATAAAAAGGGTCCATATCTACAAAAGCCAAAAAGAAGAAGCCAAGAAGAATCCTGCTGAATTTATCTGACCTCTGACTTTTTTAATACTCAAAAGTTCGTGGGTAGCTCGCGCTTTAGGGCGAGAACTTTTGAGTCCGAAAATCTG
>PEYS01000146.1 GCA_002763335.1 Candidatus Woesearchaeota archaeon CG08_land_8_20_14_0_20_47_9
TGCCCCGCAGGAGGCGATACTATTTATGATGCAGGCTGCGGGGAGCGCTACCCTTCTTATCCGTATTGCTGCTGCAAGGCGGGGTATAGGTTTAACCCTGAGTTAAGAAAGTGTGTGGAAAGGTATACAAAATGTTTCACTACAGCTTGCTTTGGTGATACATCTAACCCCTTGGAATGCCTTACCTTGGACAGAACTTGGGCCTGCTGTTCTGGAAGTGCACGCGGATACGATTATAACTATTACGAGGATATTGTGATCTATTGAAAAAAATTAGGGACAGAGAAATGATTCTATGAAGCAGGCATAAAAAGTCGTGTTGATTTCACCTTACTGATAGCACTAGCACTAATTGCTGTTGTTTAAAGCTCTCAGGCCTTGAGCGCTTTCAGGCTCCTTTAAACGCCAGTCACCGGTGTAGCCATCCACTCCAAGGCGATGTTGGTACGATAAACCAGATACCTCAAGTGGATGGCCATACCCCAACTCTGTATATCCACTAGCCCCGGTCATACCTGTTATTGGTATCCACCCTCCTTCTCGGTACATGCGGAACATGCTAAAATCAATAGGCATTGTATCTACAGTTCCTGTGATCTGTGCCATATATTCATGTACAATCTGCTTTGTGCCTTTACCAAGTACAACAACGACACGCTTATTCACATTATCATAATATCTTTCACTCTTTGGTGAGGTCAATCCTAGTGCACTAAATAAAGCGTCATCATTTTCTCCTAGTTTTATTAAATCTCTTTGACCTACACCCAAAAAAGTGGCAACATTATTTGTACCAGCATTTGAAAGATCCTCATAAGTTATTACATAGAAGAGCAGATAATCTGGAGGGAGTTCATCTCCTGTTGTAATCACGTTGTTAATTGAGAGTAATCCAGCTCCAATGAAATACCTGAGATATTTAAGGGCTTCAGTTGAAAGAGCCTTATCTTTAAAGCTCATTACAAAGTTACGGTAAACATTAAACATCTCATCACAGGATCTTCCCTGACGCAAGAACGCAACATACTCATCTAAACCAGTATCAAATTCTGCAAATTCATTTCTTGCCTTATTAAAGTACAGAATCTTCTGTTTCTCAACTCGGGGGGATGGTGGTATTTCAAGATCTCTCCCCTCTTTTCCAACATTAATCTCGTCCTCCAAGCTGTATGTTCCATCGCCGCCTACTTCTACACGATAATTACCACTACTTATTAAAAACTCTAGTTCTCCTCTATTGTTTGCTTTGACAACCCTTACAACTTTCCCATTTTTAAGTATGCACAGCTGCGCATTTTCCAGCGGAACCTTTTTATATGTACTCTGGTCATAACCCTCTATTGTACCTGTTACCTGTGGGAATACGGCGTTGAAGCCGCCTTGAACTGCGGTTGGCTTTTTGACTTTGTTATACGCTGTAATTGTTATAGTATAAGTACCTGGATCGATTATTTCATCTCTAAAGATAATCTTAGACAAATCTTGGACGCTAGAAATAGTTTCACCAGATTTAGTAAACGTTACATCATAACTTACGGCATTTTTTAAGTCTCCGCTTAGTTCTAGTTTTATGGTTGGGTTTACCCCCACAGGGTATACCTCTGGTAAAGAGCCTGATCCAGGCTTAACAAATGGCTTTAGCTTACCATTACAATAAAACGCGATACTGGATATTCCTGCAGGGGGCGTTTTTTCAGTTTCGCCGCATCCCGTAAGTTCAATAAGTCCAGCACCCTTTCTTACCATCCCTACAACTTCTGCAGCTTCATCTCTATTTTTCTTTGTTAATAAGTCTTTGACTGCATCGAGAGCAAGACCTGTTGCGCCAACAGCTGTTGATAAATAAAGGGCGGTTATAAAATAAACAAGTGGATTAAGCATACTCTTCCTATCTGCCATATGACCAGAACTAGGAGGTGTCTTAGTAAGCGGTAATTTTAAACGCTCTTCTAGCACCTGCTCAGTTAGTTCTCCAGCTTTTTCACTCATCCCACTTCACCACTATCTAGCAACAACCATATAAATATTTCTATCCTTGAGTAAATATTCTTTATAAATGACCTGCTTTATACAGTATAATGTAATATAAGGGGGGTTATTGCAGATTCTGCCTAGTAAGGATGCAAAAAAGGAGCACCAATTAAGCTTAGCCTCATAAAATTGCAGTCCTGATGGGGAAAACGCTCAGAAATTCCGATTTTTAAATCGGAATTTCTGGCGTGCTCAAAAATAGCCTGCTCTAGAGCAGGCTATTTTTGACACTTTGAATACCGACTGAGCTAGGAAGTCGAGGTTATTCAAAGTTTTCATATACTCAAAAGTTCGTGGGTAGCTCGCGCTTTAGGGCGAGAACTTTTGAGTCCGAAAATCTGCGTTTCGAAGCGAGGGGTGTAAAGC